>DMPJ01000380.1:0-4517 GCA_003456035.1 Planktothrix sp. UBA8402 | reverse complement strand
ATCGGGTAAGCTTGGCGATCGCCTGTTGGTTCAAAAACCAATGCTTCTCCTGCGGTTTCTGAAGCAGATAAATTTGTATTTTTCAGGTTTTTCAATACTGTTGTTCGAGAAGCACCACTCGATAAAGTTTTAATTAAGGCTTGTGTGGCATCAAAACTCATCGCTGTTCGCCAACTGACGTCTCCTTGCCATCGCCGTTCGGCTCTTTTGGCGTAATCAGTTTCCGCAACCCAAGGAACTGCCAAAATTAACCCCTCAACAGCATTGCCACCGGATGTTAGCGTCTCTGGACTATAGAGAGCATCTCCCCCTAAGAGTTTGAGGCGTTGTGAGGCAGGTTCGTTGCTATTAGCGCGTGCAACATTGATAGCCCTTGAGGTTTTATCTGTATTAGGAAATAAAACAATAGCTTGAGCTTGAGCCTGATTTTGAATCGCTTTAATCTCTTGTTTAGCATTAAATTCTGAATCAGCGATATCAATAGTTTTAACAACTTGCCCGCCCAACTGTTGGAACTTTCCAGCAAAGACTTGGTATAAACTATTGCTATAACTACTGTTAGGGTTATAAAAAATTGCGACTCTATCCCAAATTAAAGTATTCCAGACATGGTTGGCTAACTTAGCCCCAGAAACCGCATCGGAAGGCAGGGTTCTAAAAAAGCTATTTCCTGATAATTCCGTGCTGGTACTGGTGGGGGATACCATTGCGATTCCGGCTTTCTCGTATTCCACTAAAGCCGCTTTACTGGCATCACTACTGTTATGCCCAATCACCGCTAAAATATTGGGATCATTGGCAAGTTTTTGGGCAACTTCTGTGGCAATAGCGGGATCATTACCATCGTTAGCAATGGCAATTTCTAATAATTGGTTGTTTAAGCCTTTGGCATCGTTAAACTGAGTTTGAGCATCGGCTACCCCCCGCAAGATTTCTTCGGCGGAGGTCACATTGGAGTCAATGGGAACAACAACAGCTAAAACAAAGGGAGTACCTGCTTGACGGGCTTTGGCATTGTTGAGGTAAATTTGAAGTTCGGGACTGGTGCGATCGCCCAATACTGCCTTTTCAAACTCTTGAGCCGCTTGGCTATAATTCCCAGCCTTAAACGCTTCTATTCCCCGATCCCGATCTGGATTGGATTTTCCAATCAACAGAACCCCTTCCCCACTGCTATAACGTTCGACAGTTGGGGATGGTGGCGGTGGTGGAGGATTATATGTTGTTGGTGTGGGTATCGGTTCGGGGCCAGCTATTTCTACCGGTTGGCGGGGTTTAAGCAGTAGCCATGTGATACCCAGAATAGCAGCTACAACTAAAATAGAAACAGGAGTAACTAATTTGCTTTTATCTTTACCTGGAGAGCCGCCGTTTGGTTTTGGCTTCCCTGAACGGGTGTTAGGACACAACAGGCATTTGTCCCCGTAATTTTCGACTTCTGGGTGCGACCCTGGCGGATTTCCTGAACACTTCCAAGGGCCATTGGGATCTGGGCTGTTGGTCATCTGGCATTACCTTCATCATCTGAATAGTTGTCTGCTCACTGGAAAAATCTGTGATGCTTGGGTTAGGAGTGCGGGGGTGCTTGAATGGTTCATAAAATCAATATCAAATGTCCTGATAAACAAGTTGGATCAAGAATGAAGTCAGAGAAGGTGAAAATCCGTTTGAANNAAAGGTAAAGAAGATAGGGTTAAGTTGAAGTAGAGGCGTTTGATCAAACGTCTGGTGCAAAGAAAAATTAGTCAAAACAGAATTGCTTCGCCTGTATAATGATTACTTAGGCGAAGGGTTTAAAGAGTTAGCTAACTGTTCTGCCTAGAGTGTAGCGGTTTGTATCCATTTTGACTGTCATAAAAAGACAGGAAAAAGTAATAAAAAAGTAATAACTTCGCAAATTTGCGGTAAAATTTAATTCTACAGATAGGTTTTTACTGATCGCAGATATGATTGAAGATGCTCAAGACCCAGTGTAAATCTTTTTTTAATGATGGCAATATTCTAAACTGGAGAGCAACAAGGGATCTCTATCCTTCTGTTAATTTATCCCAATAAATTTTATAAGCGTTTTGAAATATGACTGTTGATGAAGCTCTGGCAATTGTGGAAGTTGTTTTAGATGATCAATACCTCAATAAAGTTCAAGAATTAGTATTTCGAGAATGTTGGGCTGGACGTTCTTATGGGGAAATTGCTAATGACTCTGGCTATGATGCTAATTATATTAAAGATGTAGGAGCTAAACTTTGGAAAAAACTTTCAAAAGCTTTTGATGAAAAGGTTAAAAAAGATAATCTAAAATCGGTTATTAAGCGTTACTTTAAAAAATATCAATCTACCATCCATCACAACAGAGTTGATTTGAGTGGAGCTAGTTTAAACGATTATAGTTTGATAGGAGCTAACTTAAATATCACCAAATTCTGTTCTGGTGTCAGTGATTCAAATGTTTTTCAATCTGATATTCAAAATCCTATAAAACAGGATGATCAAATAATAGAAAATAAAAATCATCCTAAAAATAGAGATCAACCTACCCTTGATCATCAAATCGATCAAAAGTTAGTGATGCAAGTTTCTTATATAGTGACACAACAGTTAGAAGAAATTAGATGCAAAGAAAGACGCAGTTTAATAGAAAACTTATTTTGTTCCTATTTTGGTTGTTTAGATGATCAATTATACTTGTTTATCGAACAGTTATTACCTTTATCTACTGAGCAATTAACTGAATTTATTATACAATTGCCTCATTTATCCCGTGAAGAACTATTAGCCAGATTAACAGAATCAAATGGTTCAAAAGTCAATACAGAAAATTCAAACCAGACCATATCATAATGCTGTAGGGTGCGTAAGCCTCTCGCACGCACCATCCATCTAGGCCATCTCAAATAATTTGATTGAATGTCGTTAGGAATTTTCCTTCATTTGATAACTATTGCCTTTTAAAGAAAGAAGTTAAGGACGGGATAGACCCGCCCTTAATATAAATGGATTAAGAATTGAGAAATCGATTTAAAATGCGATCGCTCACTTCCTGACTCAAATTAAGCTGATTGGCTTGATCAGGACTTACGCAAGCACACTATATATAGTGTGCAGTAAGCCAGCGAACGCTGCCAATTTGAACGCCAACTAATTCGGCAGAGATGCAGCGCCGGAATGCAGGCAGCTATGGCACGGGGTCAGCATTGCGGTCGACCACGAACGGCGACTTTTAAAATTGAAGCTGCTGGGCAACTGATAACGGCGGGGGATTCGGTGGCGAGCGCCTGCCTCAAAATTGGGATTAACAAATCAACTTATTACCGCTTGAAAAAACAACCACCTTTTGCGACTACCACACCTTAGAATTCTCGCGCTTCTGGAAGCCGTCGCAAAAGATTTACCTTTCACGACCAGTAGTTAAGTCTAAACTTGTAGCTTCTTGTCTACAAGTCCAGAAACAATTTTAGACCAAGCGAGCAATATTCCTAAGTTTTTTGATGTTTAGATAGCTGATAGGAGCGCCCAAACCCAACCGGATCAAGGATTACTCTAGCAAGCAATTTGTTTTGCTTCTAAATCTAACAGGCGCAGCAGATGCCGATCGCCCCGGGCCGCCGCTGCTTGACGTCTGCGTTCGAGTAAACGACATAAATGATTCGTGTGAACTTGTGCTAGGTTCTCATCCAGGGCTTTCTCAAAATGAGCCAGCCGCGCAGTTCCACTCTGCCTTGTCTCTACAGGCTCGATTTGATTACGGCCCAAGGAGCTAACTTCGTTAAGGGGATGTTTCGGCTCGACATCACTGTTGGAAACACCCCGATATTTTAGGGGGTGCGGGGTTTGTGGCATGGGAATATGGCTAGGATAGCGAACGTCTGCGCTTTGACCCCGATATTTTCCTGTTAGTTCGCTTTCCACCACATCCATCGGTGAAAAAGAGCCTTTGTATTGATGACCACGATAGGTGAGTTTCATATTCTGTTTCTCCTGACTTTAGTTTTAAACGGGCTGTCTCGAAAACAAATTTTAAACTATCTTTTTATTTCTGTATTAATTGTTACATTTTTTCGAGTTAGGTTGAGAAACTTAACAATAATTTAATAATTGCCCATAGCTAAAACTTTTATTAGGAAAAATATTAAGAAATGTAAAGAGTGTTAATATTGTCTAAAGTCAAGTCTTAATCGAATAATCTATGCTAAGTCCCAACTTACCCGAAGAATCAGAGCTTCTCAAAGCCGTATTAGAACCGTTGCTAGAGGATTTTGAATATGTGCGATTCGTTTAACCTAAAATAAGCCAAAAGGCTTATGGGACGGTTAGCCTAACTGTCTAAACAGTTAAGGACAACTGATTACATTTGTGGGTGAAACTCCGTAAGTTAAGTCCCACCCCTCAAGTGCAGAGGTGAAAGCATAACCCCTAGTTTGCTTGGATAGCAACCAACAGGCTAAAGCGGGGTTAAAAGGTAGAACTACTGGTAGCCAAATCTGGTAACTATCGAGCAAGAAGTCCATGCGTAGCGT
>DMPJ01000452.1:6658-8888 GCA_003456035.1 Planktothrix sp. UBA8402 | reverse complement strand
AGATGAATTCTCAGACATGATTTTAGCCTCAAATTAGATTAATTGTTTAAGCATGGCTTATAATTATACTAACTCCATCCCTCCCCTTAACTATGATTCCCATTACCTTAGATGACAATAAACTTAAAGATGCTCTAAAACAGGCGATTCGAGAACTGATTCAAGAGGATCAAAAAATGATTTCTAATTTAATCGTGGAAGTCATAGAAGATATTGCTTTTGAAAATGCGATTAGAGAAGGAGAAACCTCTGAAACAGTTAATCGAGATGAAATTTTTAATCTTTTAAATCCCCATCAAAAAACCGAAAAAAACTTAAAACTTAACGTAACTCTTAAAAAACCATCTCAACAGCAAGTTAAACAAGCACTCGATGAATTTGACCAAGCGGTTGAGCATTTTTTAGAGGAAACAGGTATAACACAGGAAGAATTAGCTGAAACCCTAGATTTGACTAAACCTTAATATTACTGAGTCAACTTTTATCCGGTCTAAATAATAACCAATAAAAATAAACCCGATTTCTTGAAGAAATCAGGTTTATGAAATCACTAATATTTGATCACTAACTAATTGCCAATTTTAGGCGCGGTCACGGAGAAGAATTTCCATTTACTTGGTTTAACTTCTGGCGTTTTTTGTGCTAAAGTTGGTACAGAATGACGGATTAATGCCGTTAACTGTGTAGTGGTGGAATCATAGATTTGGGTTAATACTTTTGGATATAACCCAATCCCAATAATCGGTACTAATAAACAGGCAATGATGAACACTTCTCGCGGTTCAGCATCCACCAGTTTTTCATTTTTAACTAACTCTTTGTTTTCGGGGCCGTAGAGAATTTCACGCAACATTGAGAGCAGATAAATCGGAGTTAAAATCACTCCAATGGCTGCTAATAAAATCACGATCACTTTAAATGTCGAGTTATAGGCATCACTGGTGGCAAACCCAATAAATACCATTAATTCGGCAACAAATCCACTCATCCCCGGCAACGCTAGGGATGCCATACTACACGCTGTCCACATGGCAAAGACCTTCTTCATCTTGACACCAACGCCGCCCATTTCATCCAACATTAAAGTATGGGTGCGGTCGTAAGTACAGCCGACTAAAAAGAATAAACTTGCCCCAATTAACCCGTGAGAAACCATTTGTAACATCGCTCCACTCATACCAATATCGGTGAAGGATGCCATCCCAATTAATACAAACCCCATGTGGGAAATTGAGGAATAGGCGATTTTGCGTTTCAGGTTTCTTTGGGCAAAGGAAGTAAAGGCTGCATAGACAATATTAACCACCCCTAAAATTACTAAAATCGGAGCAAATACCGCATGGGCATCGGGTAACATTCCGACGTTCATTCTTAGTAGCGCATATCCCCCCATTTTTAACAGAATTCCTGCTAGTAACATATGGGCGGGAGCGGTGGCTTCTCCATGAGCATCGGGGAGCCAAGTATGCAGGGGAAAAATTGGTAATTTCACCCCGTAAGCTATTAGGAAACCGCCATATAATAGCAGTTGCAAATTCAGGGGATAGTGTTTGGCTGCGATCGCTTGCATATCAAAGGTGACGGTATCTCCAAAGAATGCCATTGCTAAAGCACCGACTAGGATAAAAAGCGAACCTCCTGCTGTATAAAGAATGAATTTCGTAGCAGCATAAAGGCGTTTTTTCCCACCCCAAATTGATAGAATTAGGTAAACCGGAACTAATTCTAATTCCCAGACTAAAAAGAACAGCAACATATCCTGAACGGCAAATACGGCAATCTGTCCGCCGTACATTAATAACATCAGGAAATAGAATAATTTGGGTTTGAGGGTGACCGGCCAAGCTGCTAAAGTCGCTAAAGTGGTGATAAATCCGGTCAGAATAATTAGGGGCATTGATAACCCATCTGCCCCTACAGACCAATTTAAGTCTATTTGGGGAACCCAAGTATATTTTTCTACGAGTTGTAAACCTGGGGTCTGAAAATCGTATCCCGTATTAAAGGCATAAATGAGGATAGCAAAATTAATTAGCCCCACAATTAAAGCGTACCATCTCACCGTTTTTCCATCTTTATCTGGAATAATTGGAATCAGTAAGGCGGCGATAAGTGGAAATAAGATGGTAATGGTTAGCCAAGGAAAATGTTCCATTATGTTAAGCACTGAATGAAGGAATTAAAATTAAGCTATAGCAGGGGAGGCATAGGGAATGGGTAATGGGTAATG
>DMPJ01000452.1:0-6574 GCA_003456035.1 Planktothrix sp. UBA8402 | reverse complement strand
CTATTACCTATTACCCCGTAATTCCTGAGAAGACAACGAAGCCGAGAACTGCTACAAATACAATCAGGGCGTAGAATTGGGCGCGACCATTTTCGAGGTATTTTAAGCCTTCTCCGGTGACTAAGGTGACTAACCCGGTGAGGTTAACAGCACCATCGACAACGCGATAGTCTACTTCCATAACTTGTCGGGCTAACCGACGACTTCCCCGAACAAATAGGACTTCGTTAATATCATCCAGATACCATTTGTTTTTGGAAAAATTGTAAAGGACTGGATATTTTGCAGCGATCGCGGCGGGGTCAATTTTGCCCGCTAAATACATTAAATAGGCAATGCTAATTCCGGTTAAAGCAATACCAACTGAACTTCCCGCCATAATTAAAAATTCCGTTAAATCAAATTCTGCCAAATGTTCCTGAACCTGTTTCAAACTTTCCCCGGGGGCGTGAATAAACAGTTCAAAAATATTATTAAACGGAGTTCCCACCAACCCAATTAATATTGAAGGAACCGCTAATAGCATTAACGGTAAAATCATGGAAATCGGGGACTCATGGGGATCGTGGCTATGGCCATGATCGTGGCTGTGTTCCAGTTCTTCTGGGTTCATCGCCCCAGGGCCAAAGGCAAATTGAGGGCCATTAGCTTCCGTTAACAGATTTTGTTGAATGGTGGTGTCATTGCCTCGGAATTTGCCTTCAAAGGTCATGAAATACATTCGGAACATATAAAAGGCAGTCATTCCGGCCGTTAACCAACCGACTAACCACAATACCGGGTTAGCAGCAAAGGCATTACTAAGAATTTCATCCTTTGACCAGAAACCCGCAAAGGGCGGAATACCACAAATGGCTAAAGTTCCCACCAGGAAACAAGCGGAGGTGACGGGCATATATTTGCGTAACCCGCCCATCAGACGCATATCCTGGGCCAGAACAGGTTCATGGCCAACAACAGACTCCATCCCGTGAATGACTGAACCCGAACACAGGAATAACATGGCTTTAAAATAAGCGTGGGTCATCAGGTGGAATAGTCCCGCACTGTAGGCCCCCACCCCCATCGCCATTACCATGTAACCGAGTTGGGAAATAGTCGAATAGGCTAACCCTTTTTTAATGTCATTTTGGGTTAAGGCGATAGTGGCCCCCAAGAATGCCGTAAAGCATCCGGTAAAGGCAATAATATTCATCACTATCGGCAACCCTTCAAATACGGGGTACATCCGGGCGATTAAAAACACCCCGGCGGCCACCATCGTGGCGGCGTGAATTAAAGCGGAAATGGGGGTAGGGCCTTCCATGGCGTCGGGAAGCCAAACATGGAGGGGAAATTGGGCCGACTTAGCAACGGGGCCAAGAAAGACTAACACCCCTAATAACGTGGCTAAAGCGACACTGAGGGAACCCATTTCTACAGCTTGTTCTAGCCGTTCTCCCATGAGTTCAAAATCAAAGGTATTAGTGGCCCAATAGATGCCTAATATTCCTAAGAGTAAGCCAAAGTCCCCAACCCGGTTGACGACAAAGGCTTTCTGACAGGCATCGGCGGCGGGTTTGCGGTCATACCAGAACCCAATTAACAAGTAGGAACACATCCCCACCAATTCCCAGAAAATATAAACCTGAATTAAGTTCGGGCAAATTACTAGCCCTAACATTGAAGAACTAAATAAACTCAGATAGGCATAAAAGCGTACATATCCGGGGTCATGGGCCATATAACCATCGGTATAGATCATGACCAGGAAGGCAATAGTCGCCACAATTGCCAGCATCACGACCGCTAGATGGTCAATGGTATAACCCATCGTCAGTCTAAAGTCTCCGGCCGCTGCCCAGTCAATGATATAGGTGTAGGGAGCATGACCGCTTAGTTGACTCCAAAGCAGGGCAAAAGATAAGACCATTGATGCCCCTAACGTTGAGACGAGGAAGGTTGAACAAACTTGTCTCAAATTGTTAGTAGCGGTGTTGAAGGAAATGAGCCCAATTCCAACCAGGGTCGCACCTAATAGGGGCAACACGGGAATTAACCAGGCGTATTGATAGAGAGGTTCCATAACTATGTCAACTTTATAGTTCTTAATGAACTTGCCAAAACTGTTGATAATTCTGACATAGAGTATGAACCTTATGAGTAAAAATTCTTCAAATCTTCGCAAAGCCCAGACTTGTAGATCGGTTTTTGGGCTTGGGGAGTCCGGTGGTTTTTAGCCTTTGGGGATAAAATGCCTAAACAACAAGGCGATCGTATTGTCAAAGTTTACTGATTTCGGGTACGGGCGGGTTCTGTTATATCTTTGTTAATTACCGCGCATCTGGATGAACCCGCCCCTACAACTGATAACTGATTACAGTTTACTAATAGCTGAGAACCGATTACTGACTACTGATAACTGATTATGGTTAGGATAACTAGCCATGAAACTATCAAGGCGACGGCGTAAATCTTCTCGACCTTGAAAATGTTCGAGTCGATATACAACCTGACCTTGATCAAAAATAATCAATGTCGGTAAAGTTTGGAGGCGATAGGTACTAGCTAACTTTAAACTTTGATCCGCATTCACACCAACTAGCTTGATTTTGCCTCGCCAGTCCTGCTGGAATTGACCCATTTGAGGCATAATCAGCTTACAAATTCCACACCAAGGCGCCCAAAAATGTACTAAAACCGGAGAAGAAGATTCCAGAACTTCTTGAGTAAACATCTGCTCATTGATTGACAATAGCATCATCCCTCAAATTTTATTAATGAGTGTTTTTATATCCTTGGGATCATGCTACCAGTCTACGTTACCTGTTGCACGAATTAATAAGGGATGAATTTGCCAGAGTAACAGAATAAAAATACTGACTCCCAAATAAGACCATCGGAAAAACTCTTTCAATTCAAGGGTTTGGCGACCTTGGGCGATCGCTAAGAAGGGAATTACTGAGGTACGGGATCTCACGGTTTCAAAGGATTTGCCATAACGGGCCAATAAACGGCGATCGCCATGCCAAACGGCAAATAAATGATGCAAGATCAACCCCAGGGAAGTTAAGAGGGTGAAACTTGTCCCCATCCATAGGCTATGACCGATACACCAAATCACTTGACCTACCATTTGCGGATGTCTGGTAATGCGGATAATTCCGGTTTCATACAGATGGACTTCCGGTTTCTGAATGGCCGCAATTTCTAACAAATTAAAAGTTGCTGGATAGAGAAAAATAAATGAAATTGCTGATAAGATCCAAACTATCGGTTTGACAACAACCACATCCTGAACCATCCAAAGTTGTAATCCATCGTAACGATGATTAAAAAAGTAGATAATCAGAATCGTTGCTAACGGGATACTAACCAAGGCAAATAAAACTCTATAGACCCTAGCCCCAATTTTAGATTCTCCCCAAGGTCGCAACGCTGCTAAACCACTATGGGCGATCGCAAACCCCAAAATTAACCCCAACATCACAAAGTGGCTAGATGTCAGCCAATACTCAGACATTTTGACCTTTTCTCCAATCATAAAGTTAATTTTAATTACCTTTCAACGTTGCAGTATGCTGAAAGAACTAATCACGGATTAAAACGGATTAACGCGGATTAACGCGGANNCAAGCAAGGAAAGGAATCTGTGGAATCCAATACATCCGTGTTAATCCGTGATTGATTTTACCGAGGTTGAGAAATATGTCTGACCTTCCATTCACTTTAGATCAGTTACGCATTCTCAAGGCGATCGCGGCTGAAGGTAGCTTCAAACGCGCTGCTGATAGTCTTTATGTCTCCCAACCTGCTGTCAGTCTTCAGGTACAAAACCTAGAAAGACAGTTGGATGTGCCACTATTTGACCGAGGGGGACGTCGCGCCCAACTCACAGAAGCGGGTCATCTGCTCCTGAGTTATGGTGAAAAAATTCTCTCCCTGTGTCAAGAAACCTGTCGCGCCATTGAAGATTTACAAAATCTGCGGGGCGGAACTTTAATTATTGGCGCGTCTCAAACCACCGGAACTTATATGTTACCCCGGATGATTGGGTTATTTCGGGAAAAATACCCCGATGTTTCAGTACAGTTACACGTTCATTCTACCCGGCGCACCGCTTGGAGTGTTGTGAATGGACAAATTGACTTAGCTATTGTGGGCGGAGAAATTTCTCCTGAATTAATCCAAGCCTTAGAAGTTGTTCCTTATGCTGAGGATGAACTAGCGTTAATTGTTCCGACTTCCCATAAATTTGCCCAACGAGGGACAATTCTTAAAGAGGATTTATATGAGTTAAAATTCATTAGTTTGGATGCTCAATCGACAATTCGTAAAGTCATTGATCAAGTTTTAACACGCTGTGGGATTGATACAACTGGTCTTAAATTAGAAATGGAACTGAGTTCAATTGAAGCGATTAAAAATGCGGTTCAGTCGGGGTTAGGAGTGGCGTTTGTTTCCACATCTGCCATTGAAAAAGAGTTGCAAATGGGGGTAATCAAACAGCTTAAAATTGATCAGGTAATTGTCAAACGCACGTTATCAGTGATTTATAATCCTAATCGCTATCGATCAAAGGCAGCCGAGGCATTTACTAATGAAATTTTACCCAAATTTGCCAGCCCCAATTTTAACAAAGATAGTATTGATATCCAATCCCCAACTGAATATACGGCCTTGCCTTTATCAGATTGATTCCATCCTATTATCTTACCACCTGTTTTTTTTATCTAAAATCCTCTGATTTTTGATAGTATTTATCTCTAAATTCTCTACCCATTCCCACAATGACAGATGTTCCTTTTACCTTAGATCAATTACGCATTCTTAGAGCGATCGCAACTGAGGGAAGTTTTAAACGGGCGGCGGATGTNNGGATAGTTTATATGTATCTCAGCCCGCTATTAGTTTACAAGTCCAAAATTTAGAACGACAGTTAAATGTTCCTTTATTTGATCGCGGAGGACGTAGAGCTAAATTAACAGAAGCCGGACATCTTTTATTAAATTATGGCGAAAAAATCTTGAGTTTATGTCAGGAAACCTGTCGCGCTATTGAGGATTTACACAATCTTCAAGGCGGAACATTAATTGTTGGTGCGTCCCAAACTACAGGCACTTATTTACTCCCTCGAATGATTGGGTTATTTCGAGAAAAATATCCCGATGTCGCGGTTCAACTTCATGTTCATTCGACTCGACGCACCGCTTGGAGTGTTGCTAATGGACAAATTGATTTAGCTATTGTTGGGGGGGAAGTTCCGCCAGAATTACAGGATGCTTTGACGATTCAACCTTATATTGAAGATGAATTAGCATTAATTACACACCCTTCCCATCCCTTTGCCAAGTTAGAAACAATTCAAAAAGAAGATTTGTATAAACTTGAGTTTATTGCTTTGGATTCTCAGTCTACAATTCGCAAAGTTATTGATCAAGTTTTAACCAGATCAGATATTGATCCCCGCGGTCTAAAAATTGAAATGGAGTTAAATTCTATTGAAGCGATTAAAAACACGGTACAAGCTGGATTAGGGGCTGCTTTTGTCTCAACTTCAGCTATCGAAAAAGAATTAGAAATGAAGGTTTTACACCGGATAATTATTGAGGATGTTGTAGTTAAACGAATGCTTTCGGTAATTGTTAACCACCATCGCTATCAATCCAAGGCATCTGAGGCTTTTAGCCGAGATATTTTACCCTTATTCACCTCTCAAAATTGGACATTAAACACCCATAATTTTTCCTCAAATACTGCTAAAAAATCTCTCAATATTGAGATTTTAACTCCAGCTTCTGATTTTGAAGAACCTCAGTATCCAGAACCTTAACCCAGGAAAAATCAAGGATTTTATGACTTTAAATAACCTTGAGTTAATCTATACTAAAAATTCAAAATCATGAAATTAGGATCATAACTTTTTATCAGGAACATACAGCAATATATACCTATGAAAATTTACTGTACTCGTCCGGGTTGTTTGGGTGCTGATCGCAATAATTTTACAGATTTAGATGATCAAATGACCCTCAAAACCGTACAGCAAAAATTCTGTAGCACCTGCGGAATGCCTTTAATTTTAGATGGTCGTTATCTCCCGGAAAGATTATTAGGACAAGGAGGATTTGGAACGGCATATTTAGCTAAAGATCGCCGTTCTCCTACCCTTAAATATTGTGTAGTTAAACAATTTAAACCCTCATTTGATTTAAACTCTCAACAATTAGCAACTGCACAGATTTTATTTGAAAGAGAAGCTCATGTTTTGGAACAGTTAGGCAATAAACATCTCCAAATTCCTGATTTATTTGCCTATTTTCCCTTAGAAGCACCTGGATGGCGAACATCGAAACCGGAACAATTTTTTTATATTGTTCAAGAGTATATTAATGGCGAAAATTTAGAAGCAGAACTAAATTCCAAAGGACAATTTTCAGAAACAGAAGTTAGGGAAGTTCTCCAGGAAGTGCTCAAAATTTTAGAATTTGTCCATGATAATGATGTCATTCACCGTGATATTAAACCTTCTAATATTATGCGCGATCGCCAAGGTATTCTGCATTTATTAGATTTTGGTGCAGTTAAACAAGTC
>DMPJ01000249.1:936-4940 GCA_003456035.1 Planktothrix sp. UBA8402 | reverse complement strand
GTCATCAGTCATCAGTTATCAGTTTATCACCTCTTACCAATTCGTAATTCGTAATTCGTAATTCGTAATTCGTAATTCGTAGTTATGTCTATTCAAAAATCTCATTATGAAGCATTGCTGGCAGAATATAGTAATTCTGAATCGGCGATTACTTTACTCAAGCAACATCGTCCTTATTTTGAAATGGTTCCGAGTATTCGCCGTTCTGATGATAGTGTGATTACAATTCCTTTACCCGTAGTGCGTTTACGTCAGGGAGTTTCCTATGCAGGACAACAGGGAATTAGTATTAAACCTGGGGATGCGGTGGGTTTACCCTGTGATATTGTGATTCTGATGTGTGATCCAGAATGGAAAGTCAAAATTGGGCCGGAAATTTTTATTTTTATTCATCGTCCCCAAGAAGAATTATCGGATTTATTAAGACGCTGGCGATTAACTCAAGTCTTGTTAGATCAAGATTATGAATGGATTATGCCTCACCATTATAAATATGTTGAGTCTCAAGAGGCAGAAGATATTTATCCTTTATTTGTGTTATTTCCAGACACACCGGAATCAATTAAACGCGGATTAATTGGAGCCAATTTACCATTTTTTATCCACCCAGTAGAGGGAATTATTGATAATTATGAATATCCAGATTTCGATGAAATCCAATTAGAAGAATATCAAGAATTTGGGGGAGAAGCGGGATAAACTGTAACTAGATATTGATTTGGGGGCGGGTTTTGTTTGTGTAGCCTTATGTTTAAACCTGTGGGAAACTTAATACTGTCAATTATCAAGCCATGCCATGAATATTATTCCAGCCATTGATTTATTAGACGGACGCTGTGTGCGGTTATATCAAGGAGATTATAACCAAGCTCAAACTTTTAATCATGATCCGATTGCGGTGGCTCAAGATTGGGTAGAACAGGGCGCAACCCGCCTACATTTAGTGGATTTAGATGGGGCAAAAACCGGACAACCGACAAATTATCATGTTATAGAAGCGATCGCCAATACTATTAATATTCCCGTGCAAGTAGGGGGAGGATTACGCAGTCGGGATCACGTAGCTACCCTATTAAATTTAGGCGTAGAAAGGGCAATTTTAGGAACCGTTGCCGTTGAAAATCCGCAATTAGTTGCGGAATTATGTGCAGAATTTCCTGGTCATATTGCCGTGGGAATTGATGCCAGAAATGGCAAAGTTGCCACAAAAGGATGGTTAGAAACCTCGGAAGTTTTAGCGACAGATTTAGCCGAACAAATGGCACAATTAGGCGTTGTCGCGATTATTTATACCGATATTCACCGGGATGGAACTATGACCGGGCCGAATCTTGAGGCGTTACGAGAAATTGCTAATATGGTTTCAATTCCGGTTATTGCTTCCGGGGGAGTTAGTTCGATTACCGATTTATTAAGTTTATTATCCCTGGAACCTTTAGGGGTGACAGATGTGATTGTAGGACGGGCTATCTATACCGGGGATATTAATTTAAAAGAAGCAATTCAAGCCATCGGTCAAGGACGATGGCAAGATGTTCCTTTAGATTTGGGTAACTCTAGTTTTGCCTAATATTTAGGGTGGAAATATATCAACAGAACGGGTTTAGATGAACCAGGCTTTAACCCGTTCTGGTTGCCAATGAGAGGGGGATAATGCCGCAATATATTGAGTGGCATCAACTGAATTTAAGGGTTTTGAAAATAGAAATCCCTGCCCCCATTCACAGCCTAATAATGATAGTTGATTCAGTTGAGATTTGGTTTCAATACCTTCGGCTACCACATCCATTCCTAATCCATGAGCCAAGGTAATAATAGTTCTAATTAATTCAATTTCTCCTTGATTTGAACCAATACGATGCACAAAAGAGCGATCAATTTTTAAGGTATCAATTGGGAACTCATGGAGACGACTTAGAGAAGAATATCCCATGCCAAAATCGTCAATACAGAATTGAATTCCTAAAGTTTTTAACTGTTTCAAAACTTCCATATAATCAGAGCCCGTTTTTAGCAATGAGCTTTCTGTAATCTCAAATTTGATTTGATCACTTTTAATATGAAAGTCCAATAATAGTTCTTGGACTTGTTCAGCGAAAGCAGGGATCATCAATTGTTGAGGTGAAACATTAACATTAATCGCAATTTTTGAAAACCCAGGGAATTGTTCTTGCCAAATTGCAATTTGATTTAAGGCTGTTTTGATCACCCACAAACCTAACTCAATAATTAATCCGGTTTCTTCAGCAACGGGAATAAATTGATCGGGTGGAATCATTCCTTTTTGGGGGTGATGCCAACGAATTAATGCTTCAAACCCTAATTTTTCCGAGTTAGGAAGGGAAAGAATCGGTTGATAACATAGAGAAAATTCTTGATTTTTAATTGCCCGTCTGAGGTCATTTTCTAACAGTAAACAATTGATTGCTTTTTCTTGTAGTTCACTGGTTAACAGTTGATAACAGCCTTTCCCATTAGCTTTAGCGGCATACATAGCTACGTCGGCATCTCGCAAAATATCTTCGGGGTAATCATATCCAAAATGGCTAAATGTAATGCCGATACTTACTCCTATATATACTTCATATTGGTTTAATTTAAAAGCCGGATTCAATAGCTCTAAAATATGTTGGGCAATGGTAATTACTTCTTGATCATCGGTGATATTTTCTACAATGATCACAAATTCATCTCCCCCTAAACGAGCAATTTTAAGATGGGGAGTTAGGTATAATTGTAACCGTTGAGCTACCTGTTGTAACAGTTTATCGCCTAATAAATGACCTAAACTATCATTAACAACATTGAAGCGATCTAAGTCTAAAAATAAGACCGCATAGCGATAATTGGAGTTAGATTTAACCTGTTGAATTAAGGTTTGAAGCTGATGAAGACACCAAGCCCGATTCGGAAGTCCTGTTAGGGGATCATGATAAGCTTTGTAGTGTAATTGTTGTTCTCTGTCTAATAAGTTTTCTTGGGCTTGTTGTAGTTCTTCTAAGGTAATTTGTAGTTGAGCGGTGCGTTCTTCTACTCGTTGTTCTAGTTCCAGATTCAGTTCATATAAAGATTGTTCTACTTGCTTTTTCTGGTGAATTTCATGCTTTAATTGAGTATTCAAAGCATGAAGTTTTAAATGCAAATTAATCCGGGCTAAAATCTCACTTTGATCAAAAGGTTTGGTAATATAATCTACGGCTCCTAATTTTAACCCCTTTACTTTCTGTTGAGATTCTGCTAAGGAGGTTATAAAAATAATCGGGATTTCTGCGTAGACTGGATGGGATTTTAAATAAGCGCAAATCTCAAATCCATCCCAATCGGATATCATAATATCCAATAAGATTAAATCTGGAGTTTTTTGATTGATTATTTCCAGACCTTGTTTTCCATCTAAAGCTTTCCAAACTTCAAAACCCGCATAATTAAGAAGCTGAAATAATAACTCAACATTGATGGAATTATCATCAATAATTAAGATTCTGTTCCTGGGTTTTACAGAGGTATTCATAATAACTATACTCCTATGGGATATCCTTAAATTCAGCCGGAATTTTGCTGGAAATAGATGTAAGTTTCAACTTGGCTTTTATTCAACATTGATGTGATCAATAGAGGATGAAATTTCCTATCCTCCAACATTCCTAAGATTTGTATTGTCATGCCATGTTTTAGATTCATGGCAGGGGTTAAGGCTATCGAAAACCGTCAGATAGATGCAATAGATCAACAATCAAAGGCAATTACGAGTATTTTAACTATTCGATAGTAGACCCGCTATTACAAATCTTAATGAATTAATTACCACACCGGTCGAATAAAAGCAAGAATTATGAAAAATTCACCACAATAGAATCAAACACTCACCCGTTACCGGATGCTTGAGATCAAACGCGAGGGGGATAATTGTGTGATGATTGGATCTGGTTTTCCTGTGATGAAGTCTGCAAATCGTTTAGCTAAAGGGGGAATAAAAACTAAAGGATTACTAAACCCTGAAAAAA
>DMPJ01000249.1:0-924 GCA_003456035.1 Planktothrix sp. UBA8402 | reverse complement strand
GCTACTAAACAATGATAGCAAGTTGCGGGTAAATTTGCTAATCCTGGTAAAATTTTAGCAATTTCCTGACGAATCATGGTTTCACTTTCGGCAAGGTTTCCGGTCGCATTAACATTACTTAAAGTTCGAGAAAGTTGACCAATTCTAATCCGACCATCAAGCAACTGCGCTGCACTTTTATCTATAATAAATGGGGTTAATTCATGATCGGGTTTCTCCCATAAAGGCTGTAATTCTGGTTGAGTTGCTTTGGCTTCGAGTTGGAAACGTTCCATCGCGGCAGACATAACAATGGTTTGTAATTTTAAATCAACGGGTGGAGTTTCCAAAATTTCGGTATGGGTGAAATAAATCGGAAGGGAAATTCCAGCATTTTTTAATAACTGACGACTGTATCCTCCCGCACAAATTGCTAGATTTTCAGCTTGATATTGTCCTAAATTTGTGAGGATATTAACGGCTTGATTCGGAAGGGAATTAATCTGTAAAACCCGATCAAAAACCAAGTTTCCACCCAAACGTTTCCAGGCTTGAAGATATCCATTATTCAGATGTTCTGGGGAAATTTGACCATGACGAACTGTAAACGCTCCACCAATACTATTAGGATTTAATAGCGGTTCTAATTCACAGGCTTCTTGAGTGGTAATTAACTCAGGGGGTGTGGCAAAATTGCGATATTTTTGAGCAATAATTTCTGGATCAATATCGAAATTAAAGGGTAAAACTAAATCTAATTCTCGTAACTCCGTATTTACCCCTAATTCTTGAGATAAAGTCTGGTGATATTTTTTGCCTTCTTCGCATAAAGTTCGGGTGAGTTCCGTTGTTCCCGACCAATAAGCTAAACCGCCGTAGCTATAGCGAGTTGCATTGTTTAACGGAGGATTTGGATCTAATAAAAGTACATTAAATCCTTTTTTA
>DMPJ01000413.1 GCA_003456035.1 Planktothrix sp. UBA8402 | reverse complement strand
AAGGAATTAAACCTGGGGGTAATTTTCCCTTTAAAATGGCTAGAATTCTATTTGAGACAGAACGGGTATTTACCCCGCGATTTTCTAAGAGTTGATGGACTTCTGATAAAGATAAAGGTTGTTCTTTAAAGACTCGCAAAAGTTCTGCTAAAAGAAAATAATCACTGTATTGATGTCGAGACACATCTAATACTTGAAAATAAAGGGGTAATACAGCTAAACCCCAAGCTAAACGACTACAATGGGAATAATTATTATCACGATTATATTGATCATGGGGACTATCTTGGGTAATCAACGCATTGGGTAATTTTTGGCGTAACCAACGGCTAAATGTCGGCCAAGTTCCATTTCCGCCCGTACAAATTGCTTGACTAATTCTAATCGGAGAAATTCCCTGATCACTGAAAAGATGATTCAGTTCTTTATTTAACTGTTGGACAAAGGGAAGCAAAATTTTTTGTTCTAAATCCCGTTGAGAAATTTTCCAAGAATAACCATTTAATGTTAATGTATGGTGTTCGCTTTGTTGCAGTTTAAATTTTAAAGTTTCGGCTATTTCTAATAACTTTAATCCCACAGGATCACTGTGTAAAATCTGTTGTAAACGATAACGTTTTACTAAATCAGGATGTCCAGGTTGGGGGAATTCTAAATCTGTAATATCAAATTCTGGGAAGGGTGAACCCTCTGGTTGAATTAATAGTTGAGTAATAATATCCTGATTTAAGGCATTTCCAGCATAAGCTAGATGATGACAAATTACCTGGGAATTCGTAAAGTCGGTTACATCCTGGGGGAGTTTGGCTAAGGCGATTTCAGTGGTTGTAGCGCCGATATTAATAATTAAAATTGTGCTATTGGGATCGGGGAGATGGAGATGGAATTGATATAATAAAGTTGCGATCGCATCCTCAATAATAAAAATTTGTTCAGGGCGTTTGACGATTCCTGCTGCTAATATGGCTTCCCTAAGATTGAAACGATAGGCCTCTGTAGAAGCCGTAGAACAGCCTAAAATCACCCCATCTAAACAATTTAACGCCTGCTGAAATTCGACCGCATCGAGTCCGACTGCACCGAGGGTATAAATATTAGGTAAGGCTACGACCGGGGGAGTTTGATGGGGTCGGTGGGTTGATGGGGGGATTCTTTGGCCCGACAGAACCCGACTAGGATGTAATGTGGATAATAAGGCTGTCCAGGCTTCTCGAAATCCCGCCAAGGGTAGGGACTGTTGTTGTGACCACTGAATCATCGGAATCTCCTTTAATTCAGGGGAATTGATGGATTTATGATAGGGAATTCCCAGATTTAATAAGGGTTTAAACTGTTGTATTAGGNNCTTTGAGTTGTCTGCTGCTGGGGATCTAAATAGTAGACTGAATCCTGAAGACGAAAGGTGAAGGGTATCTCCTCAACTTCAGAGAGTTCTGTCTGTTCTGCTTGCCAATAAATCGGATAAACTTTCTGGGTTTCTCGATTTAACAAGGCGGCGGATATTCCCGTTGTTCCTAAATCAATTCCTAAATACCATTGAGTCATAATCAAGTATTCGCTNNTAGGGAATAGGGAATAGGCAATAGAAAGACTGGCAATAGGGAATAGACATTCTTGTTAAGATTCATCCATTGCCCATTGCCTATTCCCCATTCCCGGCTTTATCGGTTTTGGGAAAACTCCTGACCCAAGGCTTCGAGACTGAGTAAATCTTCCTTGGGTTCGGTATCCCAGTTTAGGGTTTGTTCGTCAGACAGATTCAAACTGTTGAAAACATCATCTAAAGTCAAATTGGAGAAGCCCTGATCTGATGCCAAATTTTGAGTTTGCTCGCCCAAACCTCCCGAAAACCCACGGACACGGGGGGATGATTGAGATTCAAAGGAAATAGAAGGAACAGATTTAGCTGAACTAGGTTCCATACCAATATCTCTAAATAAATCCTCAAAGGTAATCATTTCTTCGGGTTGAGATACCTTAGAAACTGCTTTACTTTGTGATTTTTGAGCCGGAGGTTTTGGTTGAGTATTTGTTGATTTTTCTGGAGAACGTGGAGGAGAAGGAATCGTTTCTGATTGTTCTAAATTAAATAGATCTGATTCCAAATATTCTAAAGTATTGCGATCAATTAATAAACGAGAATCGACTTGTTCACTATCCTCATCTAAATCTGGGGGAAGTAAATTTTCACTTGGGGATGCTTGAATATAAATATCATTATCTAAACTGACTGTTTTGTTCTCATTCTGACGAGGAGGAGACGCCACCGGGCTAACAATACCCGTGAGCATTTCTTGGGTTCTCGCAGACACTATACCGTTCGTTTGAGGGGAAACATCCTCAAAGGTGGGTTCTTCAAAAACATCACTTAAATCTTCCAAGGTTTCATCAAAGAGATTGGATGTAGAATTATGCTTAATTTCATCGGTTAGAGGAGACACCAATTCAACTTCTGGTGCAAAGAAATCCTCAGACTCTAGGGATACAGAATTGACTCCATCTGCGGTTAAGGATAGGTCAGATTCTAGGTCGATATCTTGATCAGGCTGACCGAATATA
The DNA here is from genome assembly GCA_003456035.1 of Planktothrix sp. UBA8402. Taxonomy (GTDB): domain Bacteria; phylum Cyanobacteriota; class Cyanobacteriia; order Cyanobacteriales; family Microcoleaceae; genus Planktothrix. The sequence goes on along the minus strand of DMPJ01000413.1, from coordinate 3,861 downwards.
TCTGAACTGTTCAAACTTAGGAAATCATCCGTTTCATTGGGGGATTCCTGTACAATCATATCCTCTGATTTTGTTGTTTCTACATCCCCAAATAGATCTTGGGTGTCTAAACGGATTTCTGATTCATCTTCCACCGGAGCAGATATTTCAACATCATTTTCCTCATCTAATAATAAGGTTTCTATATCATCGGCAACATCATTTTCATCTAACTCCTCAACGAAGGCAAAATCATTCCCAAATAAATCAATATTCCCTGGTTCAACAACGGTTTTTTCCCTAGTTTTGGCTTCAGTTTTTAGATCAAATAAAGATTCTAATTCTGCATCTGCATTAGGAGGTGACTGTTCTAAGATCGACTCATCCCAATCAAAGGAAAGAGACGGCTCTGGTGTTATATCTAAACCATCCGATCTATCAACTTTATCCAAATTAAACTCTAATTCATGAGTTATTTCTGGTAGTTCTTCGTGATCTAAATTTTGATCAAGGGGGGTGACACCAGTAGTCTTTTGTCTAGGAACTTCCGCCCCCGCATAGGGTAAGATTTCCTCAAAAGCTGAGGATAAATCCTCTAATGGAGAAATAACTGCCCCCTGTGGACGGGAGGTTTCGGGGGGTTGGGGAGGGGGAAGTGGTGAATCAGTGGGATCAGAGGGGGTTTCGGATTCGGTTAGTTGTAAGGAAGACTGTAAATAAGAAGAAGTTTCTTGACCGACCTGTTGGGCCAATTGGTTAACTAAAGTGGTAAACATAACTTCCCCCTGTTTACCCAAACTGTGCATTCTTTCTAGGCTTTGGGAGAGGGAGTCAGAATAGGTTTGTAGATTTCGTTGTAATGCTTCAAAGATCACGCTCAGACTTGAATCTAAAGTCATCAACAAATGATCCGATTGCGCTTGTAACTGTCGCATCTGTTCTAGGCGTTGGGCCGGAGTCAGACTAGATAAAGAACTGACTGGTCTGTCCACAGGTTCAGGAGCTAGGACAGGGAGGGAGTCAGCCTCAGTTAATAAAACCGAATCTAAAAATCTGGTTTCAATATGGTTAAGGGTGTCAGTAACATTATGAATCAGACTGTCTTGTAGTCGAGTCATGAATTCTTGCAAAAATTCACGACTGACTTGTTGTTGATAGGATTGGGGCCCGATTTGGGCGAGCGCTTGGGCTTTTCGGGCTTCTAATTGTTGAATTTCCTGTACTAAATTGCGTTGTTCGGTACGCAGACGATCCACTTCATCCTGAAGGGGTTGGGTTAAATGGCTGCGCAGATAAATCATTTCCCGCCGGATTGCTTGCCAAAGGGGTTCTCGCATTCCGGGAGATATAGATGGCTGATTGGTCTCCAAGGCGACACTGGCAGCCTCCTCGTCTACCTGTTGGTCAAGAAAGACCAAATACTTTCTGACGCGCTCTAGGACTTGACGGGAGCGTGTGACGTTTTCCCCAAAAACTACCCAAGGTAAGCGCAAGTTGGGCTGGCTTAGAACATCGTCAATTTCGGCGATGAGTGCTTGAATCTGACCTTTCTGAACATTCAAGGCTGAACCCCCTCAATATATCGTTGGTGACAATGGGACTGGTTGCTCCGTTCTCCATAGTTGCTTAATCTCAAGGATTCCCCAGATTAAAGCAGTTGTGATCTACATAATATGTTAGGCTTGGCACGAAGCAATCAAGTAGCTAAGTTAAGATTTGGGATTGATAGGCTAATTAGGCCCGAAGGCAAGACGGTTACAAACTAAACCAGTTAAACTTTTACTAAAAATCCAATTTCTTGATTAGCTACTGCTGAATGGGAATTTATAGTATTATCACACCCTCATGGAAGATCGGTATTTCTCCCGTGACAATCACTCTGATATCCACAAGATGATCTGCTCAACGCCTTTCTTTCAAGGCTTGCCACCGGATGCGGCGGATAAAGCAACATCTCATATTGTGGGTCGAAACCATCCAGCGAACCAAGTGATTTTGTTAGAAAATGACTGGGGAAGTTCGGTTTATTTTATTTTGGATGGTTGGGTCAAAATTCGTACCTATAATTTGGACGGTAAAGAAGTAACACTTAATATTTTGGGTAAGGGTGAACTATTTGGAGAAATGGCAGCATTAGATGAAGTCCCCCGGTCTACTGATGTTATTACATTAGCACCAACATTAATTGGGAATATGCCCGCTCAGGATTTTGTGGAGTTGATCACAACTGAACCCGTTGCTGGAGTGCGGCTGGCTCAGTTGATGGGACGGCGTTTACGTCAAGTGAATCGACGTCTGAGATTGCGCGAATCTGATAGCACTTCCCGGGTGGCTGATATTCTTCTGTTTCTGGCCGAGGGCCAGGGCATCAACTCAGATCAAGGCGGAACACAAATTCCTAATCTTCCCCATCGGGAGTTAAGTGGTTTGAGTGGTCTAGCACGGGAAACGGTAACTCGCGTTCTCAGTAAATTAGAGAAAAAGGGATTAATTCACCGGGAGCGAGATATTTTGAGTATTCCCGATGTCCACGCCCTAGAACGGATATTAGTCTGAATCTTAAAAATGAGTGATTCTTCTCCATCGAATTCCGATTCCAATTCTTTAATTCTAGTAGAAACGGCTTTTTTGGCCAGTGCAGCTAGTTTGATTTGGTTTGTTAATTATTATTTTCCGATGGGGCCAGTGCTGAGGCTGTTTTTCTCCTTGCCGATGGCATTATTATATTTACGCTGGGGAAAACGATCTGCGGTGATGGGGGCGGTGGCTTCATTTTTATTGTTATTGGTATTGATGGGGCCAACTCGCAGTATTGTGTTTTTAATTCCTTATGGTTGGTTGGGCGTAGTTTTGGGGGGAATGTGGAAACGCAAATCTCCCTGGTGGATGTCCATTGGAACGGGTTCTTTAATTGTGGCAATTGGTTTTTTCTTTAAGTATTGGTTACTTTCAATCCTTCTGGGACGGGATTTGTGGGCCTATAGCACCGTCCAAATTGCTTCTCTTGCAGAATGGATATTTATTAAGTTGGGGATTTTGGCGGAGCCCAGTCTGATGTTAATACAGGCGCTCGCAGTTTTAATGATTTTAATTAATAGTATTGTTTATTTATTTGTAGTTCATTTGGTATCTTTATTATTATTAGATCGCCTCAATAGTCCGATTTCTCGACCGCCCAAATGGGTACAAGTTTTATTAGATTACGATAGTTAAACTAATTACGAATTACGAATTACAAAATTATTAAGATGACAGTTAAAGTTTATACCCAGTTTAGGCAAGGTAATCAGTGGTTAGAGCGCTATCGAGGCACTCAACCTGTATTTGCTTGTGTGTTGGGATTTACAGCCACAGCTTTAATTCCAGGGATTTCCGCCGCCGGAGCTACACCAGAGTCTCGACGATATACGGCCGTTGCGGATGCTGAATTTCTCCATAATGGCCCCCAACCCGATCCTAAGTATCCCCTGCCTCCCCTGGATGCTGGAGCGTCTCCGGTGTTAATTTCTAGGGCTGTGGTGGAAGCATTAAAATGTCATGAATATTTGTTTAATGCGGGATTATCTGTTAATCCTTCCGTCCCAACAATTGACTTAATGGGTGTTCCGGCAAATTGTATAACATCCGGTTCGGCGATGCCGATTCTTACTGTCAAGCATCTGTTTGAGCAGGGGTTAATCTGGGGTGAACGGATGGCTCATGAAGCCCAAAATAGTTATCTGATTTTATCGGAATGTGTGGTGGGCGGAACCACTACAGCCTTGGCGGTGTTGTTGGGTTTGGGAATTTCTGCGATCGATAAGGTTAATAGTAGTCATCCCAGTTGCAATCATGCTCAGAAATTAGCGATCGCCACAACGGGATTAGAGCAAGGAGGATTTT
>DMPJ01000455.1:3790-7579 GCA_003456035.1 Planktothrix sp. UBA8402 | reverse complement strand
CGCTGGCATTAATTCGCTGGCATTTATAAAAGAATGATGTGCTACACCTTGTGAGATTTAAAATGCCATATAAAAATGATATTTTAAATCATATAAAACTTAAAATCCTGCTCCTAACGGTTGCTATAGGTTTCCATCGGTTCCTTAATCCAACGAATATAAAAATGTCGAAAAGTAGACTTTAAAACCCTAGGTAAACCAAAATCAATCGGAACTAAAGCATCAGGTAACTTCCAATCAGAAACTTGTAACTCTTTTGGAGTTAATAAAGGATAATTAATCTCAGTTAATTCCGGACATAATCCTAATCGTTGAGCCGCCATAATAGTCGGAACCCAACTCGGATCAACCTGAAGTATATCAACAATAGTTCTATCTAGGGAAAAAACATGATCAGAAGCAGCTAAAATCCCTAATTCCCTAGGTTCTCCACTACTGGGGCCATTACCTTCGTGGCCAATAATTGCATCTAAAATCGTTAAATTGGGATTAATAGATCGAGCAGTTTCAACTAACATTTCCCCAAACCGATCAACATCTTTTCCCGCTTCTAAATGCCACCAGGCTTTCATTTTTCCAGGTACACAACCAAAAAGATTTTTCACCCCCATAGTTAAGGTAAGTTGAACGTGAGACTTCAATTTTGGTAAATTAATCACCACGTCAGCTTCCATCGCCTCTTTACTCAAACGTAAATAATCGAAACCTTTACTAATAGTTTCATAGCGTTTTCCCTTAAATTCAACTATCGGTAAATTCAAGGATTCAATTAAGGGTAAATAACCATTTTTGCGAGCGACACCCAGGGCGCTACCAAAGGCGGGACTATCTCCTAAAAAGGGTTTTCCTCCCGCTTGAATCACCTGTTTAGCCACCGCAGCCACCAATTCCGGGCGAGTAACACATTCTTTTGTTGGACGACTTCCAGTTAATAAATTCGGTTTGAGCAAAACGCGATCGCCCGGTCTCACAAAAGCGGTCATCCCTCCCCAGGGTTCCAGTAGAGTCTCCAGGGATGTTTCTAATAATTGATGGTTATAAGAGTGAGTTCTAATTAAAGACACATTTGACATAAATCACCGAATATTATGGGTTATTTAACACTCTCAGTAATGGTTTTATTCATTGAGTTTTAAACGACCTGTCGCGCCCCGATGTAAGGCAGTTACCCGTTGAGAATTTAAGAAAATTCCCTGTCCTTGTAACTCAGGAACTGGCGGTTTCAACTCCACTTTATCCACCTTAGCCATATTAATCATAACAGTTTGATCAATCAGGTGAAAAGTCAGCCATGATTGCTCTACAAGTTGGGGTAGTTGCTGGACTAATTCCACGGGCGGAATCGGAACGCTAAAAGACTCCTCCTGACCATTATCATAATAGAAGGTGATTTGTGTTGTCGTGGTGTTGTTCAATTGTGCAAAAGACCCTCTGGGCATAAGTCAATTTCTCCTAAAATGGGACGATTTCGCCAAATAATTTAACTTTGATTATCCCATTTTAGCTCATTTTTGTCTATATTGACACACCAAGATCAGATACAATCACATAAATTATTCTATAATTTTCCTATTAATCGAATGACTAAATCTCCCCATCCTGGTAATATCCTCCTTGAAAATATCCCCTGGCAGGATTTAGAAACAATTCTGTTTAAACGCCAAAAAAATGGCGAGACTTTACTAGCTTATGATAACGGAACTTTGGAACTAATTACCCCTACACCAGAACATCAAGAATATCGTGAAATTTTAGAAGAATTTATTCTTACTTTATTGGATTTACAAAACATTAATTATCGTTGTTTGGGTTCGGTTTTATGGCAAAGACCGGATTTAAAAATTAGTTTGGAAGTGGATAGTTGTTTTTATCTTCAAAACCTATCCGCTATTGAAAAAAAATTAACCATTTGTTTACCTGAAAATCCTCCCCCGGATTTAGTCTTAGAAATTGATTTAACCCAAAAATCTCTATCCAGACGTTCAATTTATGCTCGTTTAGGCATTCCCGAAGTTTGGCGTTGTGATCAAAATAAACTGAAAATCTATCAGTTACAGGGTAGAGATTATCAACAAACACCTAGAAGTTTGGTTTTTCCTGAAATCGCANNAGGGTGAAGATTATCAACCCATGGCAAACAGTTTAGTGTTTCCTGAAATAGCATTAGAAAGTTTACCCAAAATTATTAACAACAATATTAAATCGGGTCGAACTTCTGTTCGTCGTGAATTTCAAAAATGGTTAATAACTATTTAGAGGATAAAAAAATGACTCTCTTATTATTAGGGGAATTTGAAGATACTCAAGTTTGGATTTCTGCTATAAAAACCCATCAACCTGAGTTGAAAATTGAAGTTTATCCCGATGTTGATAATTTAGTAGATATCGACGCGGTTTTAGTTTGGATGCACCCATTGGGAGTTATTGAAAAATTCCCTAATTTAAAGGTAATTATCTCAACAGGAGCGGGTGTTGATCATATTTTACGAGATCCAAATTTACCTGCTCATATTCCCATTGTCCGGTTAGTAGATGAATCTTTAACCTCCCAAATGTCGGAATATATTTTATTAGCTATTTTACAGTTTCATCGTCAATTTACGGAGTATAAAATTCAGCAAAATCAACAATTATGGCGAGGTTTATCCCCTAGAAATACAGCAAATTGTACCGTAGGAATTTTAGGTTTAGGGGTTTTGGGTTCAGACATTGCTCAAAAATTAAATATATTGGGGTTTTCGGTGCGAGGTTGGAGTCGGACACCTAAAGTTTTAGATAATATTAATTGTTTTTCGGAAAAAACACAATTAAATCTATTTTTAAGTAAATGTTCAGTTTTAGTTTGTTTATTACCCTTAACACCAGAAACCGCAGGAATTTTAAATCAAAACACCTTTGCTGCTTTACCCCAAGGAGCTTATTTAATTAATGTCGCTAGAGGTAAACATTTAGTTGAAGAAGACCTATTAACTGCGTTAATATCGGGTCAACTTTCCGGCGCTTGTTTAGATGTGTTTCAAATTGAACCTTTACCCGAAAATCATCTTTTTTGGACACATCCCCAAATTATTATAACTCCTCATATTGCGGCTAAAACTATTCCCGCTTGTGTAGCTCCACAAATTATTGCAGCCATCCAAAATAGTCAGGAGGGATTAATATTAAATAATACTATTGATCTATCCAAAGGATATTAACTTTGTGGAATATTTTTTCATAAGTTAAAGATGTTATATTAGTTTAACTCTATTATTGCAGCTTGGGTAATTCCGAAGCTAAAAGATGACGAATAGTTTGAACATCTTGTTCTAAATCATTTTCAGTATAAGGTAAATAAGCTTTTTCTTGCTTAAGAAATTCGTAGGTTTCCCAACGAGAAGAAAATTTGAGTATTCGTCTTACTTCAGAAGCACCGATTTGACCTTGACGGTAATAATCGGCCGTGATTAGTTCCAAAATACGCCGAGAAATATTAACAGACTGTAATTTTTCTACTATTTCATCAGGGAGTTCAAGGGTGATTTGCATGGTGATTTTTGGGTTATAGTTTTGTAATCTACTCTATTGACTAACTAATTCTCAAAAAATTGTTTGGATTTCTGCTGATGTTAAAGTTACAGCCCGCAGTTCTTCTTGAAAAATCCGGCGTAGTGTATCTTCATCTAAGGGAAGTTTGGCTTGATCAAGAGATTGTCGTAACGCTTGATTGATCATTGTTTGATAACCTTTCCCTTCAGCGTCTCCTTTTTGTCTAAACGCTTCTAAGATATCATTATCAATATAGATGGT
>DMPJ01000455.1:0-3725 GCA_003456035.1 Planktothrix sp. UBA8402 | reverse complement strand
AATTTTGTAAAGCTATGGGTAAAATAAAACATCGTTCTAGGTTGTGAGTTTTAAGCATTCCTTAATCACAATATTTGCTAATTTTTGGGCTGCTCCTGGTTTTCCTCTAACTTGTCGTAAACGCTGACGNNATTGCTTCTAATTGTTCGGGATGGTCTAAATAATTTAAGACTAAATTTCCGATATCTTCCGGTTGAAGTTCTCCAACTAATTCGGGAACAATTTCCTGTTTAGCCCAAATATTCGGCCAGGCAAATAGTTTACCCTGTTTTAATACTAATCTATTAATAAGTTTAGCAAAAATAGCACCCAACCCAGGCAAATTAGCTAAAATTCCTGGGATACCATCCCAAGACCGCATCGCATCTAATTGTTGAGTAGGTAATAACACAATCATCGGTACAGCTAAGGCGCCTAATTGAGCGGTATTTGCTCCCACTGTGGTTAAACATATCTGACATTTTGAGAGTAAATCATAAGCAGGAAATTGAGTATATAGTTCTATTTTAACCCCATTTTGAGTTTCTAAATAAGCCGGATTTCCTAAGTGTAATTTTCCCGAAATTCTTCCAAATTGTGCTATAATAGGATTAGATTCAGCATCGGCAAATTTGGCTAAGGTTTGTAAATCCAAGGTAGGAGCAACGGGAATAATAAATCTAAGTTGAGGACGTTTTTGGTGTAAATATTCAGATATTGCTAAGGTTAATGCCATTCCTTGGGTTAATTTTGAGGCTTTGGAACCGGGTAATAATCCAATAATAATATCATCAGAAATAATAGCAGAAGAACCCGATACAGTCACATCGGCCATTAAATCTCCGATCACTTCTAATTTAGCTTGATATGGTTGGGGAATATTAGCTAAAATCTCTGATTTCATCACCCCAAACCGATCAATATAACGCCACCAGCGCGCCTCCCATTCGGCATAAATAACGCTGCGATATCCCAACCTTTTACTAATAATTAGGGTAAAAAATTGATCTCCTCCTAAAAATAAAACCACACCTTGTTTATACCATTCCCAATGTTTGGCGGTTTTTCCCAATAATAAAAATTGCCAAAAATATTCTGCCCCTTGAACTCGATCAATTTCCGGGTAAGAACTAGCAATATTAACTTCGTTTCCGGTAGCATTAGGACAAGGAGATAATATTAGGGAAATTCTAACTTGAAAAGATTGATTTTGTAGCTGTTTTCGTAATCCTTGAACAACGGGAAGCACCCAAGTTGTGATTTCACCTGGGCCATTAGAAAGAATTAAAATATCAATCGCATTTTCCATATTAATCAAAAATAAAATCGTAGGGTGCGGGGATCTCCGCGCCCGCACCATTATCTTATCGGTAATAATAAAATTGTAGGGTGTGTAAGCTCCGCGCCCGCACCATCTTTTTCAATAAATTTAATAACAGGAAAAAAAACAGATTAGATTAAACTATTAATTCCTCAATTATTGCCGGGGTTAATGCTTCCAGATGACTTAATACTATAGTTGCTCCGGCGGTTTCTAAGTTATGTTGATAGGCTTGACAACGTTCTATATCAGCCTGTTGAATATGGGGCGGAAGCACTCCCACACCGACCAAAATGCGATCGGGTTGGAGTTGTTTTGCTCTTGTTACTGTGTATAAATCGGCCACCGTATCCCCAACATAAAAAACCGGAGTTGGTGAATTTTCTGCGGTTTCCAATTCAGCAATCACTTCCAATAGTCCTGTCGGGTCAGGTTTTCCCGGGACATCTTCCATCGCCCTTAATATGGGAACACCTAAATTTAGTTTACCTTGCAAAACATAGAGGGCTTCATCCCGCATTGCTCCGCTAAAGAAACCCCAGGAAATATTATTTTCTGTCAAGTCTTGAAAGTATTTAGGGGTGCACAGTAGGGGCTCAGAGGTAATATAACCTGTCCATTCATCGGGATTTGGGCCACGATAGCGGGACTGGAAAAAATCGACTAGGTGTTGATAGTTGAGGGAAATCTGGGAGCGGGTTTGTCCCTGGGCTTCCCAGTAACGATAGACCAATTCTTGAGAGGCTTCCCAATCGTTATTCCAAATTCCTTCTGATTTGAGATCATCAATATCGGTGAGGCTGGGACGGTAGGAACCTGTAAACTGTTCTACGGTATCTGCGATCGCCCGTCGATAGGAACCTCCGACATCCCGAATTACTCCATCAATATCAAAAACAACAATAGCAGTTTTTATCATAAGTTGACCTTGATCTGATGCCATGCTCAAGGCTACACCTCAAGGCTACACCGACGCAAATCTCGATAAAAATTAATTAAGTTAACAAATTCTGCAAAATTAGGTTAAACATCAGGTATAATTAAGGATTGTAATATTTTTTTTGGGCCTGGGATAGACAAGGGAGGTTTAATTGTCAAGGTTTGTATTAAAAGTTCTCTGGCTGGATGACAATGTTGCCCTGGCGGTGGATCAAATTGTGGGTAAGGGGACAAGTCCTTTAACCTCCTACTTTTTCTGGCCACGCAACGATGCTTGGGAACAACTGAAAACGGAAATGGAATCCAAACATTGGATTTCTGAACCTGATCAAGTTGAATTGCTGAATAAAGCAACCGAAGTGATCAACTACTGGCAAGAAGAAGGCAGAAATCGCCCCATAAGCGAAGCTCAATCCAAATTTCCTGAAGTTATCTTTACGGGGAGCAGTTGATCTCCTTGAGCTTGAGAAATTATTTGATTGTGTGAAATTTCCAACGCCATAGCAAATGCAACGGCGTTGGTTTTGCTTGGGGCAATTTGTTAAATAAATTCTAGTTGCGGTTAGCATAGAAATAAGCAGAAAAGCTTAGTCTTGTTGTTTAACTTAATGTCCTAACACAAACAAAATAGCTGAGTATGTTAAGGACTAATGTAGTCGGTCGGACACATTTTCGACGGATTTACACTCAAGTCTTTTGATAAGAGATTTTGCCAAGAGGAAGACATGAATACCACATCCCAAATTCCATACACTACAGAACAAAGTCTGGCGTGGATGCGTGGACTTTTAACCCTAGCTTGGGCGGATGGCAATTTTGATGAAGAAGAACATCAGTTAATTGATGCGTTAACCCATGATGAATTAGTCGCTGTGACTAATGTTGATAGTTTGACNNGACTAATGTTGATAGTTTAGAGCCAATTTCACCCCAGGAATTAGGCGCTGTTTTAGGAACTAATCCTAAACTTGCAGAAAACTTCCTGAGAACGGCAGTAATGGTGGCTTTAGCTGATGGAATTTACTCTATTTGTGAGGATGATTTATTACATCAATTTTGTCAAGCATTAAACCTCAAAATTGAGGCCTTAGATACATTGCGAAAAACCTTACAAGATTTNNTCTCAAATTCAATCGGGGGAGTTACCCCAAGTCTGTATTGATCACAACCCCCATGACCATCATCATATTGATGTTCTCTCCCCGGTTAAACATTGGTTAGATGACTTAGAAATTCACGATTCTAAAGTGGCTCATGCTGTCTGTAAATTGATTCCCCCTCAGTGTCCTTTTGAACGAGATATAATCATATTTGGACGCAAAATTGTTCATATTCCCCCGATGTGTAAACTGAATCCTTTATACGAACAATTTACCGGATTACGTTTCCGGGCTTTGTGTTATCTGGCTGATGAATGTCACGAAGATATCTCTAAATATTGTTAGGAAATAACTAACGGATCTCACGGATTTAAAAGGATGACGCA
>DMPJ01000186.1:3505-3694 GCA_003456035.1 Planktothrix sp. UBA8402 | reverse complement strand
GTGCGGGAAGTAATAAATATTGGGAAAATGGCACCTTTGCTTGTAGTGAAACAATGGCTTGTCGTTATCGAATTAAAATAGTAACAGATATAATTTTAGAGCAATTAGAAAATTCTTTAGGTTTGGTTAGTAAATAAGCTATTAAGCATCTAAAGCGGTAGCAGCGCGTCCTCGCTCGCTAAATTATAC
>DMPJ01000186.1:3235-3391 GCA_003456035.1 Planktothrix sp. UBA8402 | reverse complement strand
CGAGCGAGGACGCTCGCACTACTCTTAAACAAGGGGAGTTTGATATTATAATTATCGTTTAAATAGTCAACCGCTGATCTATAATTTACAATTGTAGAGATATTCATATTTATGACGCAGATAATAGAGAAACGGATCAATTTTCAAGGGTGAACC
>DMPJ01000186.1:213-3197 GCA_003456035.1 Planktothrix sp. UBA8402 | reverse complement strand
CGTTCAATTTCAAAGGGAATTTCAGGATCAAAACTAACGATAGTATCATAAATTTGAGCCGCCATTAAATTCCCTAAAGTATAACTTTGAAACATTCCACCAATTAATCCAATATACCAATGCACATCCTGTAATACTCCCTCCAAATCGGTTGTAGGAATAACACCTAAATCATTTCTATACCGTTCATTCCAGGCTTCAGGTAAATCAGAAATAGCTAATTTTCCCTCCAACATTGCTAACTCTAAATCAAACCGAATCATAATATGTAAATTATAGGTAACTTCATCGGCATCGGTACGAATTAAAGAAGGATTAACTTTATTAATTGCTTGATAAAATTGATTAGTTGTAACTTGTCCTAACTGCCGCATAAACACCCCCTGCAACCGGGGATAAAACCATTCCCAAAACCCGCGACTGCGACCGATGACATTTTCCCATAAACGAGCTTGGCTTTCGTGCATACCAGAGGAAGCACCCCCCGCTAAGGGAGTTCCTTCTAATGCTGGATCAATTCCTTGTTCATAGAGAGCATGACCCGCTTCATGGATGGTACTAAATAACGCTTGTTCCAGATGGTGTTCATAAACACGGGTAGTAATTCTCACATCATCAATCGAGAATTTCGTCATAAACGGATGTAGGGTTTTGTCTTGACGTCCTCGATTTAAGTCATAACCTAAAGATTGAATTACCCCAATACTAAACTTAAGTTGTTCTTTAGGAGAAAAATTTTGATATAAACAAGAGTCATTTAACGGAACACAACTACCGAGAGTTTCTACGATCGCCACTAATTGTTGACGCAGAGGTTCAAATAGCGATCGCACCGTAGCCACCGTCATCCCCTGATCCTGTTGATCAATTAAGGGATCGGCTATGTGTTCATACCCTGGAAAACACAAGGCATATTCCTGACTCAATTCTAAAGTGGTTTTTAAATAAGGTTGAACAATGGCAAAATTTTGGGCTTCCCGTGCTTTAGCCCAGGCATCATAGCAGGAGGATTGATGCTGGGATATCTGTGCCATCAGCTTTGAAGGAACCCGTACCGCTCGCTGATAATCTCGACGGGTGACACGAATTAAACTGGCTTCTAGGGAGGGATAGGGACGGTTAGCTTCCTCCGTCCGTAAGTCTTCTAAGAGTTCTCCCAAAACGGGATCGATGAATTTTTCATGGGCGAGGCGGCGTAAGGTGGCCATTTGTCGCCCTCTGGCCTGAGCACCGCCAGGTGGCATATAGGTGGCTTGATCCCAATACAATAGGGAAATTGCCGATTTAATATCGTTAATTTCCGTGAGGCGATTAAGCAGTTCTGTGAATTTGGGGTTTGGGGACGAAGAAACGGACATGAGGAAACCGATCAATCGGATATTTTAACTTAACAATAGCTTAGTCGATGTTGGACAGATGTTGATCAATCCACAGAATTGTTTTAGGAAAAATGTCCAGTTGGCCTCAAAAGCCTTGAAATCAATCAACCTTGGTATCAAGATTTGGTGAACTCTACGAGAATATACGGAGTTTATCTCATTAAAATGAACAATTGTGCTTTTAATTGATCCCAATTTGATGTAAAATTTGATCATATTTTTCAATAGCGTGATTAACAATATGTCTTCAAGTANNATATGTCTTCAACACCTGCTCTGGATTCGTCTAATTCGGTTACTGCTACGACGGTAACAATGGATAAAACTCGCCTCCTCCTAACTTTGTGGGCGATGAGTTGCACTGATGGGGAAGTCAGAAAAAGTGAATTGACCAGTAAAGTCAAACAAAAACGCAAAAACAAAAAAATTGGCGTTGCTCAAACGGTTTATGACGAACTCAAAGCAGTTGAAGCTATCAAGATTTATAAGCAAAATCAAATCCCAATGGTATCGATCACAGATACGGGAAAACAAATGTTAATTGATGCGTTAATAAGTCCTGATTTTGTGTTTGATGGAACGGTTACAGCGTCTCGTTTAGCTAATGGGTTGGTGGGTTTAATTCGAGAGTTAAATCAAGGAATAACTTCCTCAATATCTGTTAAACAAGCTGCGATCAATTCTTATGATCAGTTTAAAGCGATCGCCCTTCAAGTGTATGATCAATTAAATAAAGATTATAACTATGATAACTTAGTCCCCATTTATCGCATTCGTCGGACTATCGGTGATCAAGTTAGTCGTTCTCAGTTCAATGAATGGATGTTAGAAATGCAGGCTAATGATATTTTTCAATTGCTTGGGGGAGAAGTTCTAAACGTCACGGGTGATCAAGTCGAAGANNTTGCCCAACGTTTGACTGCTGAAAACTAATCTCAAACCCTTTAATTGTTTTTACTGACTCCCAACTCCTATGAATACAGTATCCTATTCTACCCTAGAAGAACTCAAAACAGCAATTTCCAGCTATAACCCGTTTAGTCGAGTTGCTGTTGATAATGTTAATAGCATTCGCAAGGAAGAACCCTATTTAAAATCGCTCAATGCTTCTATCTTTGAGAAAGTTATAGATGTTATCCGTCAGGTTAAACACAGTTCTGATGGTAAAGATAAAGTTGCAACCTTAGTCATCACAGGTGATCCAGGTGCAGGCAAAACACAACTGGTTAAACGAATTTGTCGCCATTGCCTTGATCAAGATCTGGCTATTTTGATTTATGCCAATCTCGCTAAGTGTAATAATTCTGATTTGTTGCACTCTCAGTTTGTGGAAATTTTTGTTAAGGAATNNAAGCTATTACAGAACGGGATGAAAATAAACATTTTAAACCGAATCAATGGCAAGAAATTGCAACTGCAATGATTAATAGTGCTGCGCCGAGCGGTAAAAGTTATGCAACGGCTAACTTGGTAAATAATTTTGATCAATTTTATGCAAGAGCTAAAACCAAAAATCAAAATATAATTCAGCAATTAAGTCAAGGTATCAAGAAAGTTTATCCTCATTTTGATGCTTATACGGTTCGGGCAATTTTATGGACACTT
>DMPJ01000186.1:0-198 GCA_003456035.1 Planktothrix sp. UBA8402 | reverse complement strand
GAAACGGCTCAAGGGATGGGATTACCCAATTATGCTGATCAGGATATTGTAGAAAAAAATAGCGCAGCCTTCAGTAAATTATTAAAAATAGTCTCCTTAGTTAGCGAGTATAAAACTCTCATTATCTGTTTGGATGAATTCGATGACAAAGTTTTAGATACTGGTGAAACAATTGGACAATTAATCGCTGAATTCATT
>DMPJ01000255.1 GCA_003456035.1 Planktothrix sp. UBA8402 | reverse complement strand
CGTTATCAACCCGCCCCGATCACTTACTTACAGATAATCGTTATCAACCCGCCCCGATCACTATTTATGATCTAGTTGCCAATTTTTCGTCCCAATATAAAATTTATCTGACGATTGATAATCATGGTAATCTAATTAGGTATCTTATCCATTTCAGACCTTCGGCAAAAATGTTTTTTTGCTGACAAACAGACGTTATATCAAACGTCTATAAACCGATAAAGCGTGTGTGTGAGGAGTTTTAAGGATGCGTCAAGTCTGGCGTTGGGCTACAACGGTAACAGGTACTATGGCAATGATCGTGGGTATGGGGTTAACTCAAGCACTTCCTTCTTTTGGAACTGCTTCGGAATTGTATGGGGCTGGTTCTTTAAAAGAGTTAATTACCCTGCGCGATCGCTTAATTCAAGAGTTAGAAACTCCTCCAAAAAATCAACCAGAACCTAATTTTTTTAACTCTTTATTTACTGATCCTCTTGAATTTGAACCCAATGAAATTTTATTACAAAAGTTAAAAACCGTTGAAATTCAAATGTTAGTTGAAGAACGCGCCGAGGATAACTGGAAACAAGCTATTCGTTTAGCAACTCAAGCTCAACAAGTTGCTAATCCTAATGATCCTTCTCCTCAACAGCGAAAACAAGTCCAAGAACTTTGGGGAAAAGCAATTAATAATTTAGAGGAAATTTCCCCCCATTCCTTATTAGCTCGTCAAACTTCTAACAAAATTAAAGAATACAAATTCAGCTTATCAGAAATTACCGATGAATTATTAGACGCTCGCTCAAAAATATTAGAACAAATTCGTCAAGAAAGTGGTTTAACTCGTCAAGCTATGTTAACAGTTTGTACCATAAAACGAGACTGCGTTAATTTACGAGGAAATGAACCTCCGGCGAGTCCTGCTAGTTTAATTAAAGTTCCGGTTGCGATCGCACTTTTACATAAAATAGGCGAGGAAAAAATTAGTTTAGAGCAAAAAGTTCTGGTGGTGGGAGGCAATTTTACTGAAGATGCTTCATCTATTCAAGCTCGTCAATCTTACTCTTTAAAAGACTTAATGGGACATNNGGACAAATGATTGATCATAGTAGTAATATTGCTACCAATCAATTAATTGATTATTTGGGTTCTGATTATATTAATAAATATTTGGAATCCCAGGGCTATAAATTCACAAAAGTTAATTTTAAATTAATGGGAGATCATATTATGCCTTGGCGACCGGGAACCGGAAGAAATAGATTAACCAGTAATGAACTCACGGAAATGATGGTACAGATTTATAATTATGAACATCCATCATCCCAGGTATTAATTGATGCCTTAAATCGTCAATATGATCGAGTAATTGGTTATGCGGGGTTACAAGGATTGCCTAAAACTCAATGGTTAGGAGAAAAAACAGGTCAAAATTCCAAGGTAATTGGAACAACGGTGGCGGCACAAATTAATGGAGAAAAATATATTATTACTGCTATTGATAATAATACCGCTAATGTTCCCCAAATTAGCACGAGCGTTCATAAAATAGCCGAATATATTGTTGAGAATGGGCAACTTTAATAATTCTCGATTTATCAATAACTCTAACTTGATTGAGATCGCACAAAACAACATCTCCGCGATAAATCTCTACCATTTAATTTCGTCCTGTGCTAAACGTTCTTCATAGTCTTCTAAATTTTTGAGGTAGTCAGAAAAATCTGACTCTGAAATCTCTAAATCCTCATTTAAAACCCGGTCAAAATCAGAAGAATTGCTGTTAAAATTAATTAATAAAAAGTCTATAAAGTTATTGACTTTTTGGACAAGCTCATCAGGAAGCTGTTTGATTTTAGTGATGGTTTCATCTTGTATACTCATAGCCAATTCTTAAATTTATTTTTTGCTCAATATTAATATTTTATCACTTCTAGCCGTCTATCTAATGGGTGAACTTAATGCTAATCTATAAAAAACAAATTTAGGAGGTTAAAAATTGCGCTTAAATACCCAAATTCAAGGTCAAGGATTTCCGATTATTTGTTTACATGGACATCCGGGTTCTAGTCAGTGTATGTCTGTTTTTACTAACCATCTTTCCCAACGGTATCTCACCCTCGCACCGGATTTAAGAGGTTATGGAAACAGTCGCACCCGTCAACGGTTTGAAATGGGGGATCATTTGCAGGATTTAGAAACACTTTTCCAAGAGTTTAATATTGATCAATGTTTGGTTTTAGGATGGTCATTAGGGGGAATTTTAGCCTTAGAATTAGCCTGGAAATTCCCCGAAAAAGTTAAAGGTTTAATCTTAATTGCTTCGGCGGCAAAACCGAGGGGAAATCATCCTTCAATTTCTAATTTAGATTATGTTTATACGGGTTTAGCCGGAATCATTAATTGGGTATTTCCCTGTTGGCGATGGAATATTGAAACCTTGGGAAAGCGATCGCTATTTCGCTATTTAATTCAACAACATAATTCCAGCGCTTACCACTATTTAGCAAAAGAAGCAATTCCAGCTTTTATTCAAACTTCTGGGTTTGCTACTCAAGCCTTAAATCAATCTTTGAGATTAGGCTATAATCGCTTAGAATACTTACAAGAGATTCACTGTCCAGCTTTAGTTTTAGCCGGAGAATGCGATCGCCATATTACCGCCGCATCTACTCAAGAAACGGCGCAATTATTACCCAATTCCCAGTTTTATTGTTATCCGAATACCGCCCATTTATTCCCTTGGGAAATTCCTCAACTTGTACTTACAGATATTGATAGTTGGATAGCTCAATTATTGTTAGGCGATCGCCCCTACTTGGAGAGCTAAAGCACAACAACAAACTGTCTGATTATTTATGCAATGGTTAGGGTATTTGGTTTAAACCGTTTAATCTTAACTTTAATTCCTTTTGCGTCTTCTGCTTTCAGGTCTTCGAGATAACCGACTTGATAAATTTGAGCCTCTTGTTGACTGATAAATGGCCCAAAATAGTAGGTACAGTTTGGAGTTTCTGTAAGAATTTCTACCCAGAAAGCAAATCCAAAAACGTTGAGCAGGCTAATTAGAAGTTCTTTCATATTCACTATCAATGATCTTGATTTTTTCAATAAACCGAGCAAAGTCTTTATCTGTAAAAATCAACCCTGATCCAATGAATTTTAGATTAAACAAATATTTTGATTGCTCAGAATAGGTGAGAGAGTTTTCAGGGAAAAGTTAAATTTTTTGGATGTAACTGATCTGAAAACTCTCTAGTTATGAAGTCCGAAGTCAATAGGGTTGTTCTTGAATAGTTTATCTGAACAATTCCAACCCGAAAGCATCCGTTTATACTTTTTTTAACTCAAATTTGGTGCTGGAAATTGTCTTTGACGATAAATTTCATACAGCGCCATTCCCGTTGCTACGGAAACATTTAAACTGGCGGTTTCTCCTGATAAGGGAATTGAAACTAAAACATCACAGTTTTGTTCAACTAAATGACTTAAACCTTCGCCTTCATTCCCAACAACTAGGGCGATCGCACCATTAAAAGCCACAGTAGGTAAGGATTGTTGGGCGGTGGCTGAAGTACCATAAATCCAAAATCCGGCAGCTTTTAGTTCTTCTAAAGCCCGACTCAGATTAATTACTCTGGCGACGGGAAAAGTTTCTAATGCACCAGCGGCAACTTTCATCACCGTTGAGGTAATACCCACAGCCCGACGTTGTGGCACGATTAAACCTTGCGCTCCAATGGCTTCTGCTGTCCGAATGATAGCACCTAAATTGTGGGGATCATGAATCCCATCGGTAACAATTATAACGGGTTGAGAACTGGCAGCTTGAGCACTTTCAATTAACTCATTCAGGTCTTTATAAGTGTATGGAGAAATCTGAGCCGCTACACCTTGATGACTAGCACCTTGGGTTAGTTGATCTAAGCGTTGATAGGTAACTTCATCGAGAATGGCTCCGTTGGCTTTTGCTTCTTGCAATAATTTGTAAAATCGAGGATCGGATTTGAGTTGGGAAACAACCCAAATTCGACTTAGCGATCGCTCGTTTTCTAAAGCAGCTTGAACGGTACGTCGTCCATAAATTAATTCATTTTCAACATCTAAGGATTCGATATATTCATCGGCAAATTCTGGTTTGATATCTTCAATAATTCGTTGACTTTTTTGAGGATAAGGTAAAGAATTTTGATGTTGTCTAGGTGAGCGTTGATCTAAGAAAAGGCTCGGTTTTTCTCTTGTTGTTTGTTCGGGTTTGGAAGCAGAAAAAGATTCCTTTCTTTCTTTGGAAAATTCCCGATAGTTGTCGGATTGCTCATCGGAAAATCGGTAGGATTTTCTATCATCTGAGAATCGAGA
>DMPJ01000303.1:1089-5918 GCA_003456035.1 Planktothrix sp. UBA8402 | reverse complement strand
ACGACGAATTAAACGCACCCGTTTGATGTCTTTAATATCATAAGTTTGGATATCCCATTTCCCCAATAACTTTAAATTACCAATCCCGTTTTTATCGGTAAAGGTAATTTGTCTTTTAGTTGGGTGTAGTTTCCAACCTGACTGCTTGTATTCAACTGAACGGCAATCTTTCTGGAATTGGGGATATCCTTTTTTGCCGGAAATTTTTTTCTGACAATTGTCGTAAAAACGACTAATGGCAGACCATCCCCGTTCTGCTGCGGATTGTACTGCCGTTGAGTTTAAATTGGCAACAAAGGGGAATTGATTTCTGAGAACAGTTGAATATCTGTTTAAGGCAAATTTATCAATTTTTGATTCTCTTAGAGCATCCATCCAATATCTAATCGCTTTATTGCGAACGAATTGAGTGGTACGAATAGCTTCATTGATGGCTTTATATTGATCGGGTTTGCCTTTAACTTTGTATTCAAGAACTAACATTCGGATTTCCCAAGATTGCTTTTTCGACCTACTATAATGCTAACATAAATTCAGGGTCAATATTCACTATGAGTGAAAACCCCCTGAGTCGATTTTCCTCTGCTGGTCTGTGCGCGGTACCCGATGCGAAAACCTTGTCCGATGCGAAAACACCGGAGGGGGAAACGCTCGTTTTCAATCTCCCATCATGATCTTATAAAACTTCGGTGCCTAATTAGGATTACTCTCAATATAGGGAATTTCCGCTAGTTTTTTCCAGATTCATCCTTGTTAAGATGGCTATTTTACCGAACCCAAATCCAGATTAGACATACCCTAGGCTTTCTACATCAACCTTTCTGTTAACATATTAGCTGCAAGGAAATTAGCCTAATAGGTACAGGATTGAGTTTCATGGTAGATAAACGTCGTGGGTTCATTGGTGTGGTCTTGGTTTTAGCTATGATTGCCTTTGTGGGATTTTCTATGGGGCCACTGATTAGTGGGATAGTGCAGAACAATCAGTCCAAAGGACAACCGACTCCCACCCCAACACAATCGGCTCAAACGGGCAAACAATCGGATTTACAAGCCCAAGCTCGTGGTTATGAGTTAGTATTGCAGCGAGAACCCGATAACGAAACGGCTTTGAAGGGTTTATTACAATCGAGGTTACAACTGATTCAGTTTAAGCAAGCCGAAGTTAAAGATGTAATTGAACCTTTAGAAAAACTGGCGAAAAAACATCCTGAAGATACACAATACAGTGTTTTATTAGCACAAGCTAAAGCCTATACCGGAGATCAAGAAGGAGCCGCCCAAACCTATCGCACAATTTTAGCGAGTCAACCCGGAGATATTCAAGCCTTACAAGGTTTAGCGAATTTATTCATACAACAAAAACGTCCTGAAGCGGCAATTGGATTATTACAGGATACGCTCAAAGCGGCTGCGAATGCTAATCAAACTGTACCCAATACCATTAATGAAATGTCGGTACAGTTAATTTTGGGGCAGGTTTATGCCCAAGATAAACGCTATGATGAAGCGATCGCAATTTACGATGAAGCCATCAAAAATAATGAGCAAGATTTTCGCCCGGTTTTTGCCAAAGCTCTGGTTTTAAAAGAACAGGGAAATGTGGGAGAAGCTGAACCTTTATTTGTTAAAGCTGTGGATTTAGCCCCGGCGGTTTATAAAGATCAAATTCAAAAACAAGCCGGGGGCAATATTACTCCCTCGAAGTCCGTTGAACCCGTTTCTCCTAATACCCCAGAAACTAAACCGGAAACCAAACCAGCACCCTAAACAGAAGTTGACTAAATCTCCTGATCTCTACCGCAAAATCTCGCAATTAATTCCCGACAATTAAGAAAGTTTTAACCGAAAAACTATGTTTCAAAAAATCCGCTGGGGAAGTCGCCGAGGTGCAATATTTTATGCTTGGGCTGAGGTAGATTGGTGGCTAATGGCGGCTTGTCTCCTCCTGACAATATTTGCGGGAATTATGATCCGCAGTGTGGAATTAAATCAAGGTTTAACTGATTGGTGGCAACACTGGATTACAGGAGCTATTGGTTTAATCTTAGCTATAATTTTTTCTCGTTGCCGTTATGAACGTCTAATTCAGTGGAAATGGGTGATTTATGGGATCACAAATTTATCTTTGATTGCCGTACAAATTATCGGGACAACCGCATTAGGGGCGCAACGATGGATTAATATTGCTGGTTTTCATGTTCAACCTTCTGAGTTTGCCAAAGTGGGAATTATTATTACTTTGGCGGCTTTACTCCAAGAGTTAAAAAATCCGAATTTATTGGATATGATTCGGATTTTAGCGATCGCTTCTATTCCTTGGGCCTTAGTATTTATTGAGCCGAATTTAGGAACATCTTTAGTATTTGGTGCAATTACTTTAGGGATGATGTATTGGGGTAATATTCATCCTGGTTGGTTAATTTTGTTGCTTTCTCCGGTAATCTCTGCAATTGTTTTTAATGTATATCTTCCGGCCGGGATTATCTGGGCTGTATTAATGGGTTTTGTCGGTTGGTGGAGTCTACCTTGGCGATGGCTCACTGGCCCTTTAGCTCTATTAGTGAATTTAGGAGCAGGACAGTTAAGTCATATCCTCTGGAATGTATTGCAAGACTATCAAAAATTACGGTTAATTGGATTCTTAAATCCTGAGCAAGATCCTTTGGGTAGTGGTTATCATTTGATTCAGTCTCGAATTGCGATTGGTGCGGGACAATTATATGGAAAAGGACTGAATCAGGGGACTCAAACTCAATTAAATTTTATCCCCGAACAACATACGGATTTTATCTTTTCAGCCGTCGGGGAAGAATTGGGTTTTATTGGTTGTATTGCCGTCTTAGCAGTTTTTTGGTTTATCTGTTTACGTTTAGTGATTATTGCCCAAACCGCTAAGGATTCTTTTGGATCTTTGATTGCCATTGGAGTTCTTTGTATGCTATTATTTCAGGTGTTTGTTAACATTGGTATGAATATTGGTTTAGCACCAGTTACCGGAATTCCTCTGCCTTTCTTGAGTTATGGTCGATCTTCATTACTGAGTAATTGGATTGCCATTGGGATTGTACAATCGGTAGCTAACTATCGGCAAAGGCTTAAGTTTTAAGCAATTTTACCTTTAATATCCATAGGAATTATTGCCTTAATTTAACACTTTTTTGTTCTTAAAAAACACTTTTTTCTAACTATATGCGAAACACATTACCAGTTTGTTTTCTAGTGTTTTTAATTGCTAATTTCACGGTTTTTGTATATCCGAGTTTAGCCACACCTGAAATACTTATTGCCCAAACTGTTCAGTGTAAGCCCGATGGCAATACTTTAGAAATGCGAAAATGTGCCTCTGATCAATATCAAATTGCGGATCAAAAGCTGAATCAAACTTACCAAAAACTCATAGGTCAATTATCTCCCGAACGAAAAAAACGCTTAATTGAAGCGCAAAGGGCTTGGATTTCCTTTCGAGACAAAACCTGTAGTTTTGAATCGAGTCAAGCGTTAGGAGGTACAGCAGAAACTTTATTCTTAACCCAATGTTTAGCAAAAGTAACTCAGCAAAGAGTTCAAGATTTACAAAACTATTTAGCTGAAATTAAGTAATGTCCACCAGTTCAGGGTTGAATTCCGAGATGAATCGAATGCGTAAGATTTTGCCTTCTATTCTCGGCTTTTTTCTATTTTGTCTCTCGATTTGGGCTATTAGCCAAAAGCTGGAAAAATATTCTATAGATGATGTTTTGATCAGTCTATCTAATATTCCTAAAATTAATAGGCTGGGCGCAATTGCTCTCATGATGATCAGTTATTTAATGACCACAGCCTATGATATTTTAGCGTTTATTTATATCGGTTTTCCACTGAATTATGTTAAAGTTGCCATCGGCGCATTTACCAGTTATGCAATTAGTAATAACATTGGCTTGTCCCTATTAACAGGAAGTGCCGTTCGTTATCGCTTATATTCAAGATGGCGTGTTCCTCCAGGTGTAATTGCCCAGGTAATTGCCTTTACTAACTTAACATTTTGGTTAGGATTATTGGGAGTCTGTGGGATAGTTTTCCTATTAACACCCTTACAAATTCCTAGTATTTTAGATTTACCCTTTGTATCAGTTCGTCCAGTGGGAATCATTTTTCTCCTATTAGTTGGAGTCTATCTATTCTGGGCGAGTTTTAATGATCAACCTGTCAAACTGGGACAATTAGAATTAAACTTTCCTACCGTTAGTCTTTCACTAGCTTTAATTGCTTTTGCCTCCGTAGATTGGGGAGCCGCCGCCGGGGTTTTATATGTATTATTACCCGCAGGTAGCACCGCTTCTTATCTCAGTTGTTTTAGCATTTATTTATTAGCAATGACAGCCAGTATGATTAGTAATATTCCCGGAGGTTTAGGGGTCTTTGAAACCGTTGTTTTAACCTTGGTTTCTTCAGAAGTAAATCCCGCCAATGTTTTAGGATCTCTATTAGCCTATCGCGCCATTTATTATCTACTTCCCATGATTGTAGCAACTGTGTTATTAGGAATTAATGAACTAAAAAAGCATCACTAGGCTGTTTAAAAGTTACCCGCTATAGGTGATTATGACGACGAAATTTGAGCCCCCAATTTCTACTCAACGTACAGGTTTATCTCTCCTCGTCGCTAGAATTTTAGCTCTGATTGTTACGGCTAATTTTTGTTTAGTTGTTTTTGATTTAAGTTATATTAAACTTCGTCGATTTTATTTACAATGGAGTCAACATCAAGCCCAATCTGAAACTACACCTAAAAATCAATATTTGCAGCAAGTTGATCAGCTTGAAAAAACAATTAATCAATTTGG
>DMPJ01000303.1:0-1032 GCA_003456035.1 Planktothrix sp. UBA8402 | reverse complement strand
ACTTTAGCAGAAATTCAAAATCGCTTTCAAAATCATCTCAAAATTAATAATTTTCAGCAAGCTTTAGAAAAATTCTGGAGTCCTGATTCTTTTAATCCCCAAAAATGGCAACAGGAGTTAAAATTCTTTAATCAAAATATTAGATTTCTGATCCTATTTTATGAACCCAGCTTAACCTATGATATTATTAAAGGGATTGAACCGGATCGATTGACTCAAAATTATTTAATCAGAGTTACAGAATTAAAAGTTTATTTAAAATACAATGATTTGAATACACCCAAATCCCAGGCTTTACTCAAAGAGCTTCAAGAATCAAGTGCTAATATTATTGACCGGATTTATTTCTTACAATTAGAACATAATTTAGGGCCATTAACCGAAGCTAAATATCGAATGATTGATCATATTTACAGTCGAGATCCAAAGGTTACAACTCGGCTAACTCCTACCCTGAAATTTTTATATCGAATTAACGTCTTAAATTTTTTAGCCCCGGAATTAATCTGGTCAGATAGATCATCCCGACAGGCTTTTTATGTCTTTTGGAGTGTGGAAAATTTAGAAAAACCAGGATGGGAGAAAGAACTTGAATTTTTTGAAAATGACATTCAAAGTTTAATGGAGTCATTCTATTTTCGACAATTGAGTTTAAATGGTGAATTTGTTAATAGATTTTGGTTGATTGATTTACCTTGGATTACCCTATTTTTCTTAATATTCTTAATGGAAATATATGTCCTCCGTTCTCGTCAACCTCAGTTAACACTAAGAGAAGCAATTTTAAAATTATGGTATTATGTCTTTTTGTTAATTCCTAAATTATTGTTTTTACGCTTTATTTCAGCCATTTATCACCTAAATAGAGCAAATTTTCCTAGTTTGCAGCCAACTATTGATTACCTAAAATTAAAAATTATCTATAGTTTTGCTCAAGAATTAATTCAGGTTTTAGTCAATCAAGGAGTTAATAAAGTTCAAGATTTTGTTAAAAAAGGAAGCCTGAAAAAGTTGGTAAATCCTCCCTCTTCC
>DMPJ01000001.1 GCA_003456035.1 Planktothrix sp. UBA8402 | reverse complement strand
TCTTAGGTGGAGCCGATGAAGAATTTGAAGGGACGGCGAAACAAGCGAAGGATTTAGGGATAAAATTTTGTGAATCTTTGTTTGGGAGTCGCTATGATGAAGTTCAGATGTATATTTCTCAAGAACCTTGGGCCGAATGGTTTGCTGGTGTTTCTTGGGACGTGACTTGGTTCGGAATTGATAAGCGAAACTATCAAATTTGGGTATTGTGTATTACGGATACCGATTAATTAGAGATCGATTTCTGGTACAATCAGTTGGGATCACAATTGTTTGTTTTCCCTGCTATAATTGGTTTTAGGTTGGGATTCAAGCTCTCGTACCTAGAATCAAAACCCAAATCAAAAAAAAAAGATTACTTTTTCCAAGTTTGTGCTATACTCGAAATCGAGGAAGCTGCTTTGAACGGAGTCAACCGTGTATGCAAAGGAAAATCGTTCAAGTTGGAAAGCGTTAACCACCTAGAATTAGAAAAATTTAAGAGGTATTATGAGCCAAAAGGTTATACACCCGATGGATAAATTACAACGTCAGGTGCATTCCCTGGTCAAGTCTGACATTATCAAACCTTCCGATAGTGTCTGGAAAATCGCCCTTCTCTATGGCGATGAATGGAAATACTGGAAACAGGAATTGTTAGAGTTTGGTTTCTCGATGCAAGATCCCCTCAGCGAGTTATTAGCCGTTGAAGCTTGGGATGAAGACGAAGATTAGAAACCCATTTCTCAAACCCTACCTGATTTTGGTCGGTGTTTAATTAATCAAGAATTCACCCTGTCAGAGTCTACTGTTTGAAGTTTTTTATCTATCTATCCATCGCTTTTAGCCCTTTGCCCTTTCCTCCTCTCCTTTGCATAAATCTTCCTCACGATTTGATCAATTTAGGCACTGGGCTAAAGCTTGAGATAGATTTTGAGCCGTGGGATAGCGATCTTTGGGTCGGTATTCCGTGACTTGTTCAATAACTTTTCGCAGTTGAGGGGTAATAGTGGGAACGTTATCGAGTTCAAAGCCATAACTATTCCCTCGTTTACCATAGAATTTTAGGGGTGTTTCGGCGGTCAGTAGAAAAATTAAGGTTGTACCGACCGCATATAAATCCGATTGAGTCAGGGGTTGTCCTCGATCCTGTTCGGGGGCGCTGTATCCTTCCGCACCAATTCTGGTTCCGGGGGGCGTTCCGATTTCCTTCACGGCTCCAAAGTCCAAAACTACAATGCGGTGATCTCGTCGTCGCAAGAGTAGATTGGCAGGTTTGATATCTCGGTGGATCAGAGGCGGATCAAGTGAGTGGATATAGTCCAATATCTCACAGGTTTGGATCATCCACTGAATCGCCTGTTGGGGAATTACGGGCCCCCGTTGACGGATATACTGTTCCAGATCCGTGCCATGGATCATTTCCATGACTAAATATTTTTTGCCATCTTCCACAAAAAAGTCATAAAAATGGGGAATTCCCTCATGGTTTAAGGCTTTTAGGGTACGGGCTTCCCGTTCAAATAGTTCTTGGGCTTTGGCAATTTGTGCCATATCCGCATTCATTTCTTTGAGAACAACGACAACAGGAACAGCAGATTTAGCGGTGGTAGAATCCCACGCTAGGGTTGTTGTTCCCATTCCTCCCTGTCCGATGGTTCTCAAAACTTGATATTGTCGGACTGCGCGCTCAACTTGTATCGGAAACCCACAATGAATACAGAATAAATTCCCGGCACTATTCCCCTCATGGTTACAGGGGGGAGGATTGGCTGGAATTGCAATCGGGCTGGCTTGGAGTTGGACTTGTAATAATGGGCCACCTTTGGCCAATTCAATTAAAGTGCCATCCCCAACTAATCCCTGATTCATGAGAACACCATTAACAAAGGTTCCATTAGTTCCCTTACTGACTAGCAACCACAGGGAACTCTGGGTTTCGTCTTTGGGATGGTGTAGCTCCAGATGATAACGGGAGACTAAGGAATCAACGATCACAACCTGATTATCCGCCGCCCGTCCAATACGGATAACCGCTTCCTGTGCAAATGTCCACTGTCTCAGGGGCGTTTTTTGTTGGGGGTCTAACAAGGTTAGGGTTAACATAAATCAAGTATCCGTATTATCAGTAGTTAGACGTGCCTCTTATAGTAGTGCGAGCGTCCTCGCTCGCTAGAGATAATATGTTAATTATCAATTTTTGATGTTAATTATCAATTGGGGATTTGGGATTTGGGATTTGGGATTTGGGATTTTTAGCGAGCGAGGACGCTCGCACTGCTTCCCAATATTGATTACACCCAAGCTCGAACTACAATGGCCGTAATATTATCGTGACCATTATGTTGATTAGCCAGAGCAATTAAATCGTCTACTGCTGCTGCTAAATCGGTTTCGGGATTGAGTAAGGGATTAAGTTGAGTTTCCCCGAATGTTTCTAGGAGGTTATTATCAGTTAAACCATCGGATGCTATAATTAGAATAGTGTTCTCCTTAATTTCCAAAAATTGAACATCGGGGTGGACAAACTGTTCTTCCCTGGGGCCTAGGGCTTGAGTTAATTGATAGGCGTCGGGGCGAGAATAGGCTAGTGCTGGATCAATTCCCCGTTCAATTTCCCGTTGTCCGACTTCATGATCAACGGTAATTTGTTTTAACCCATCTTTGCGAGTTAAACTATATAATCGACTATCTCCAACATGGGCAACTACCACTTGATTATTAACTACTAAAGCCATAACTAATGTTGTTCCCATGCGACCAACACCTGAGCGGACTCCCTGTTGATTTTCGGTATAAATTGCTTCATTGGCTTTAAGAATTGCATCCTGGAGGATTTCTTCGGTTGGAACTCCCTCTGGATATTGATTTTGGAAATAGTCTTTCAGGGTGTCAACGGCGATTTGACTCGCCACTTCCCCTCCGGCGTGTCCTCCCATCCCGTCACAGAGGATATATAAACCCCTAAATGAGCTTGTTTGTCCCCTGGGTGTTTCTTCGATCTTGATTTGGGTTTCCATCCCAAAACAGTCTTCATTATGATCCCGTTGACGTCCGACATCCGTGCGTCCCACCGCTTCTAGGAATTTGAGTTGTTGAGCCGGAATTACCGTTGGAGCTTGATTTAAGCTCGGTGGCGGGGTTTCTGTTCGGTCTTTTGGTTGGGGAGTTGAGGTCGAGGGAAAATTAATTTCATCTAAAACTACCATTAAGGCTGTTTGCAATTGTTCAACGGTTTGAATTTTCCCTTCAATTAAATCGCGTAATTTTTCTTTTAAGGAACCTACAAAAGTCCGTTGGGATTGATGGAATAACTCCTGCCATAATAGTCCTAAATTTGATAAACTCAGGGTAGAATTTGTCGGCTCAGAATACAGTCTTTGTAAACACAACTGTTGAGAATTTTCGGAAAATACTCTTAAATTTGGGATTTCTAATAAACTTTGACGACATCCTAAAGGTTCTAATAATACCCAGAGTTTAACTAAGTCTTCCAACCAATAAACAATTTGTTGGGCGGTGGTTTTTTTATTACTCCACTGGTCAGATAATAGGGGTAAATCAGCAAAATTTTCTAATAGAATTACACTATAGAAAGGCTGTTCCCAGGCGTCTTGTAACCGAGGGAAATAGTTACAATTCTGGGAAACTAAGGAAAAATAGGGTTGAGCAGCAGGAATAATAAACGTCTCTAATTTTGGATCTGAGGGAGCCAAGGGTTGTTTTTCCAAGGCTTTTAAGGGAGATATCTGTAATGGCTGAGTATCCAATACCTTCACCGTCACAATTTCCCCTGACTGTAGCGGAGGTAAGGGTTCGATGAGTTGATAACGCTCTTGGGGGTCTAAATAGGTTCCTACGGGTAGCTCTAGGGATTGCATCTCATTTTTCGGTGGCGGGATTGGGATCGTAATCAGAGCATCCTGGGGCGCAATGTTAATGGCTTCAATATCAGCTTGAGAGAAAATTTCTTCTCCAGGTTCAGTTTGGGGGGGTGTGGGATCTGACTTTTGGGCATCTTCAGGGGCGATGGGTTCGGTATCAATTCGATCTAAAACCGATTCTGAGGTACTGTCGGAGGCGGTGCTGGCTCCTTCTAAATGGTCATTATTTAAAGATTCTGGGAGTTGATCAGGTTGAGCAGCGACTGGGGAAGAAGGGATAACCACTGCTAGATAAACAGTTCCGGTTAATGTCCCGCAGTTGANNCAGTTGTGACATTTAAGGGCGTTCAAGGGAACTATCGTCGCACATTCAGGACAATGTTTCTGGGTAAGAGAAGTACCGCAGCTTTGACAAAACTTATTCAGATTTGGGTTTTCAAATTGACACTGAGGACAAACGACCATAATTATATTCCCCGCCTTTTCAGAAATTACACAGGGATATTTTAAGAGTACGATTTTTTATTGTACAACATAATTACGAAAAATGGGTAATTACCTATTTAAAAATTGTGAACCCATAATTTTTAGTTGTTAATCTCAGCTTTTGTTTGTTTCCTTGATGATCGTTTGAACAGCAATTGATTCTAGGATCGATAAAGAAACATTACAAAAATATTGACGACGAAACTGTTCTTCTTGGACAGTAGATAAGAAGGTTTGGATTAATTGAGGAAGGGTTTCAGAAGTATTAAAATGGGATGAGTTTTGCCAACTGATATAAAAAGCCTGGTCTTGATATTCGATTTTAAATCCTAATATTTGTAAGATTTTAAAACCAATTTGTAAGGGAATTACTCCTAAGTTTAATTGATTACGGAGTTTTTGAATAGTAACGGGTTGATGGGTACGACTGAGATATTTTGCCATGCCGATCAGTTGTTGCCAAATTTTTTCAGGCGGTAATAATTCTGGTATAGTATAAGCGATCGCTAAGGGTTGTTTTTCAGTATAAGCACGTCGAAACCAAGATTGTAATTCTTCCCAACAGGTCGGACAGTCTTTGAGAATTAATAAATGCTCAGATAAAATTTGATTAAAGTCTTGATTACGATAATCTAAAATAGGGTGATCAGCAAGATTAATTGATGCTGGAGGAGTCTGAGCTTGAGCCGAACGTAATTCTAATATTCTAATTTCATATTGTTTTTTAAAAGTATTAAAATCCAGTTCCACAATAATATCTGATATACCTTCGGGTAACTCATCTTTATAATGTCCCCACCAGACCCCATGAAATCCAGTGGATATGGACTCATCCCATAGTTCAAAAGTAGTTTTAATATATTGAACTTTTCGGCCTCTTAAATCCTGTTCTGAAGTATTCCAAGCATTAGTAAACCAACAATTTTGAATTAATATTTTAGGAACCGGGTTTCCCATTCCACAGGGTTCTAATAATTTTAATTCTTGAAATAAATCAACTCCTAATTCAGCAACGGTACAAACTAAATCAACTTGAATATTCCGTTGTCCAATTTCCTGTATATTAGATTCTAATTGTTCTCGCATTTGGCGATTAATTGCATCTATAAATATCGGGAGATTTGCTATCGGTAAACTCAACCCAGCAGCTAAGGGATGACCGCCAAAACGATGTAAAAGATGGGCTTGACTTTTGACTAATTCATATAGATCTATTTGATTAACAGAACGAGCCGAACCTCTGGCTAATTTAACTTCTGAATTATCACTGATTTCTTGATCCAAATCTGGTAAATCTATTGTTCCCTCTGTACTTAATAAAATTGTCGGTCGCCCATACTCTTGAGCCACTTGACCCGCAACTAAACCTAAAACTCCCCCGGGCCATTGGGGATCGGATAATACAATAACCTGAGTGGTAGATAGGTCAATTTTTTTTAATTTTGTCATCACATCACGACTAACTTCTTTTTGCAATCCTTTGCGACGAGTATTAGCTAATTCGGTTTCTATAGCTAATTGTTGACAGCGTTTTTGATCCTTGCTGGTCAGAAGTTCTACACAGAATTTAGCATCCCCATAAATGCGACTCACAGCATTAATTCTAGGGCCAAGACCGAAGGAAATATCGGTAGGACGATCGCCTGTTCGTTTACACAAATCTACTAGTTTAGCGACCCCTGGACGGGTAGGTTTTTTTAATTGTTGTTGTAATTTTTCTATTCCTAATTGAGCTAAATAGCGACAATCTCCTTTGAGTTGAACTAAATCTGCAATTAAACCAATAGCGACTAAATCTAATAAATCTTCTAAGGGACGTTGAGGAATATTGGGCAAAGTTTCATATAATGCTTCAATTAATTTATAAGCAACTGCAACTCCCGATAGATGATATAAAGGATGATCTAAAGATAAATAACGGGGATTAATTATAGCAATTACTGGCGGTCTTTCTTCGAGTAAAGTATGATGATCAGTAACAATAATATCAATCCCTAATTGATTCGCATATTCAATTTCTTTTAAGTTGGTACTTCCGGTATCGCAAGTAACTATTAACTGACATCCTTGTTGATATAATTGATCAATTCCAGCACAATTTAACCCATGAGATTCGGTTAAACGATTGGGTATATAATAGGATAACTGTATATTTTCTCGGCTAAAAAATTGTCCTAAACCATCCCATAATACGGAAGTTGCGGTAATTCCATCGGCATCAAAGTCTCCCCAAATTGTGACAATTTCTTGGTGTTTTTGGGCTAAAACCAATCGTTCCATTGCCTTTTCTATCTCAATTCCAAATGCAAAGGGACTGGAAGGTTGATAACAATTATAGTTTAGAAAACCTACTAATTGTTGAGGGGTTTCTATTCCTCTATGTAATAATAATTGAGCCACATATTTTCCTGAAATTTGAGGTGCGTACTCTTGAATAATCGGGATTATCCAATCAGGAATATCTAAATTTGGTTGAATTTGCCACATAGGAATGATGATTTCTTTAAATTATAACTTCTTGAACTTGATCAATATTATATAGATTCAGAGGATTTAAAGGTTGATCAAGAGTTAATTCTTCAGAAACCCGTTGACAACGGATAGCAAATTGACAGGATTTACAATGTCCTTGACTTCTATCAACTTGGGGGAAAGATTCACCTTGTTGATAACGGTCTAAATAGTTATGAAATTGATCAATTAGTTGGTTTAAATCTTGTTTATTTTTCTGATGTTGTTGTTGAGTATAGGGAAAGTTTAAAAATTCAGGTGGTTGTTTTTGGGGAGACTTAACAAACCAATAGGTCATTGAGATTTGTTCGGGTAAATATTGACTGGTTTCGACTAAAAGATAAGGATATAAACGAGTTTGCCAATTATTTTCTAAAAGCTGGCGATTTTGAGGACGAGGATAGGTTTTCCAATCAAAGATTTGGGCTTGTTTTTCTTCAGCTTTAATTAAATCATAAATAACCACTAATAAATCCTGATTAAAATTTAAACTGCGATAATGTTC
Organism: Planktothrix sp. UBA8402; assembly: GCA_003456035.1. Classification (GTDB taxonomy): domain Bacteria; phylum Cyanobacteriota; class Cyanobacteriia; order Cyanobacteriales; family Microcoleaceae; genus Planktothrix. The sequence continues at coordinate 360 of DMPJ01000001.1, read as the reverse complement.
TGCTTCTCTAAAAACGAAAGTTGAGGGTTCGGAATTTAACCTAAAAATATCAGATGCTACGCTTAAAAATTCGGTATAACAGCGTTTTAATTCTTGATTTTCGGTGAGTAAAACATCCACAGGTAGTCCTAACTCATGTTGCTGCATCAACAGGTGAAACTGATTTCCCCAGGCGATACGTTGATCATTTTCTGGGGAAGTGGGTGAAACTAATTGATCTAAATAGGTATATTGAAACTTTCGAGGACACAGAGACAACAAATTTAAGTGTTGTTGAGATAGTCTAAATCGAGTCATGGCGATTGGATCAACAAACAGGTCTAATCTGAATTATCCCCTAAAAAGGGTTAAAATAGTTGT
>DMPJ01000147.1:8056-9253 GCA_003456035.1 Planktothrix sp. UBA8402 | reverse complement strand
TCGAACTCCAGTGATTGGAGTACCAGCAGGTGCCGCCCCTGAACTCCTCGGCGACGGGACAGGAATCTTAGTGAACCCTGAAGACCCAGAAGATATGGCTAAAGCCATTGTCAAGATTTGTCAACTGTCCCCAGAGGAGTGGCATCAAATGTCAGATCGGGCTTATAACAAAGTCACTGGTTATACCTGGGATGATGCAGCCCAACTGTGCGAACAAGCCTTTGAAATTGCACTCCGTTCTTAGTCAACGTTGAAGGTCTGCTTATCAGTTAACAGTTAACTGTTAACTGTTATCAGTTATATTAGAGATTATCCCCGATAGTTTATGACACCCCAAGCACAATTAGTTTTATTACTATTACTTCCCCTGATCCTGCACTTATTTAAACGGTTTCCTCCCTACAGGGCTGTGGTGATTAGTTTTATTCTAGCCTACCTATTTCTCCCGCAGCGTACAAATTTTTCCTTACCCGTTCTTCCCGATTATAATCGATCCTCAGCCACCTGTTATAGTATTATGCTGGCGACCTGTTTATATGACTCTCAAATATTTAAAACCTTTAAATTCGGGTGGTTAGATATTCCCATGTTGATCTGGTGTATTTGCCCGATGATGTCATCAATCACAAATGATTTGGGAGCCTATGATGGGTTTTTGGGGGTTCTAACCCAAACAATTGAATACGGTACTCCTTATTTTTTAGGTCGGTTATATCTAAATGATCTTAAAGGTCTTAATGAATTAGCCATGGGAATTTTCATCGGGGGTATTGTTTACGCGCCCTTGTGTATCTTAGAAGGTTTGATTAGTCCCCAGTTACATCGCATGGTTTATGGCTATCATGGGATGCCGTCATTTGGCCAATCCTATCGTTTAGGAGGATATAGACCGAATGTATTTCTGAAACATGGTTTAGCCGCGGGGATGTGGATGATGGCAGCGGCTTTAATCGCCCTGTGGTTTTGGCAATCAGGAACCTTAAAAAAGTTCTTGAATATCCCGATGAATATTTGGTTTATTGGTCTATATATAGTTCATCTTTTAGCCCGTTCTACAGGAGCTTATCTGTATATGATCTTGGGAGTGGTGATTTTATTTTCTGCCAAATTCCTTCGCACTTCTTTTCCCCTGCTGCTGCTGATTATGATGTTATCTTCCTACCTCTATCTAGGAGTGACAGGGAACTTTACCGGAGA
>DMPJ01000147.1:0-8031 GCA_003456035.1 Planktothrix sp. UBA8402 | reverse complement strand
AATGAAGAAATATTAGTTGAAAAAGCAATAGAACGAATTTGGTTTGGTTGGGGTGGCTGGGGAAGAAATCGAGTTTACGCCTATATGGAATCTTCAGGGGAAATGGAGGATGTTTCTGTCACCGATAGTTTATGGATTATTGCCTATGGAGTTAATGGAGCTATTGGTATCATTGGGATTTTTGGAACTTCTTTGCTTCCCGCACTCACTTTTTCATTGTTCCGATATCGGGCTAAAACTTGGTTTCGTCCCCAGGTAGCTGGAGCCGCAGCTATCGCTGTGATCACGGTTTTATATGTGTTAGATAACCTCTTAAATGATATGTATAATCCCATTTTTGTCCTGGCTAGTGGTGGTCTAGCTGGGTTAGTTATGAATCCTAATCCACAAGAATTCAATCCCTCTGTTGCCGTTTCTACTAACAGGATTAATAGCACTCCAACAGAAAATCGAAAAATACCCTCCCAACGGATTCCAGTTTATGCTAAACCGATTCCAGTTTATGCTAAACCAAATTACGGCATTCCCAAACTAAATCGCAGAAAGCCACGACCGATTCCAATTTATGATAAACCAAATTACGGTATTCCTAAACTAAATCGCAGAAAAAACCGACCTCGACCAATTCAGTAAGTTTTTAGGAATCAAGGCTATCAAAGTAAAAATTTATTTATTGAGGTTGATTCATCATGTTTAATTTATTCCAATTTAATTATAAAAAATATATCGTATTATTCCTGATATTTTTATTAGGAATGGGGATAGCTTGCTCCCAAACTATTGACGGATCTCAGGATAATTTAAAAGAGTCTGCCCTCAGTCAAACTTTATCAAATACTCAATCTTCTTTAGGAATTAATCTCAGTGGTGTGGCGAGTTATTCCACTCAATTTCCTTTTATTGACTATTTTAAAACTTCCCGCTCCTGGATCACCACCTGTCGGAGCAAAAAAACTTCAGACTGTCGGAACGTATGGGATACAAAAGAATCTGACCTGTTAGATATTGATCAGCAAGGATGGGTTAAATCCTTACCCAAGCCCGAAGATTCCCCCCGTTACACTCAAGTTTCCACCATCTTTTTTGCAGATATTCCTAAAGATATCCCCATTTCTGGACAATATCTGATTTTATATGATGGAGAAGGAACCCTAGAATATGGTTTAGCCGCTAAAAAAGATTCTACCCTTTCTAAACCCGGTCGAGATGTGATTAATATTGATTTATCCAAGTCGAATGGTGCGTTAATTGTCATTGCCGAAACCGATCCTAATCAAACCGGAAATTATCTTCGCAATATTCGGATGATTAGAGCAGAAGACGAAACCAGATATCAAAACGGTGAACAATTTAATCCCGCTTTTTTGGAGAAGATTAAACCTTTTAAAACCTTGCGGTTTATGGACTGGATGCGAACAAATAATTCTCGTCAACAGGAGTGGGAAAATAGACCTGTACCCGAAAGTTCTACTTATAGTCGTATAGGGGTTCCTTTAGAAGTTATGATTGCCCTTTCTAATCAAGTTCAAGCTGAACCTTGGTTTAATATGCCCCATAAAGCAACGGATGAATATATCAGAAATTTTGCCCAGAAGGTTAAAGCCGAATTAAATCCTAATTTAAACATTTATGTAGAGTTTTCTAATGAAGTTTGGAATTGGAATTTTAAACAAACTCATTATGCCCTAGAACAAGGTCAAGCCCGATGGGGAAAAGATAAAGGAGATGCTTTTCGTCAGTGGTATGGAATGCGAACTAATCAAATGTGTGAAATTTGGAAAAAAGAATTTGGAAACCAAAGGAATCGAGTAATTTGTGTAATCGCAACCCAAACAAATTCCGAAGGGGAAGAACGGAAAATTTTAGATTGTCCCTATTGGGTAGCAGAAGGAAATAAACCCTGTTATCAGGGAATGGATGCCTATGCGATCGCCGGTTACTTTAGTGCATCATTAGGAGATTTGAAGAACAGCAGTATGATTGAATCATGGATTAAGCAGGGAGATGAAGGAATTAATCAAGCCTTTCAACAGTTAAAAAAAGGCGGGTTACTTCCCCAAGATAAAGATAGCTTAGTTGATAATTATCAAACTTTTTTATATCATGCAGAAGTGGCTAAAACTAAAGGTTTAAAATTAGTAGCTTATGAAGGGGGACAACATATAGTTCCCCATAGAAAAGACCCCAACAAAGAACAGGTATCGAAATTTTTTATTCAACTGAATCGTGATCCTCAAATGTATGATACCTATTTACAACTTTTAGAGGATTGGAAACAAGCCGGAGGAAATGTTTTTATGCACTTTGCCGATATCGGTAAACCCACAAAATATGGCAGTTGGGGAGCCTTAGAATCGGTCTATCAACCGACTTCACCCAAATATAAAGCCCTAAAAGATTTTATTGATAATAATCCCTGATGGTGGGAGAAATGTCAGTAGATGAGCATTCTAGGGTTGAGTCACTTCGGTATATAATAGATAGGNNTCAATTACAGTTAACCAGAAAAAAATCATGATCAAAGCTTTAATTATTGGTTCCAATCGGGATAGTATTGTCAAGGCACAATGTGAGCCTTTCACCTATTCTCGAAAACAGCTTCTGCGTCAACTGGATCTCAAGGTTCAATATATCCCCGCCCAGACATTTTCTGATATTGCTGAAGTCTGTAAACAGCATGAATCTGAGATTGTGTTTTTGCTTCCCTTTTGGCGAGAAGATCCTCTTGAATCTGAAAAAATTATGAAAAAAATTCGAGAAGATCATCCTCAACGCAAACTGATTTTTATTGATCCCTTTGCTCAAGCCAGCACTAAGTATTTTAATCTGTTACCCTACGTTGATCGATTACTCAAACGACAGCGCTATAAAAAGATTGACGACTACAAAAAACACTATATTGGCGGTTCCCAATTTACGGATTTTGTCGCAAAAAAATGGAACTATAATTTTGAAGGATGGTATGTAGGTTCTGATGTACCTTCTGGCTATGAAGATCGGATTGGCTGTGGATGGAGTTTGGGAACAGCAAAACGATTTAAAGACATATTATTTCAACCTCAATTTAATTGGTTTCGTCCTACTAAAACCCTTGATGTATTTTGCCGTTTGTCTTTAGGATCAGAAACAAAAAAAGAATGGTATTATGAATATCGTCAGGCAGCCGTTCAAGCCCTTGAACCCTTAGCTTCAGATTATAAAATTGTAGCCAGTGGCGGATTTGTTGGGAGTAGTTTAGTTCCCCAACGCCAATATTTTCAAGAACTTAAAGCAAGTCGGATTGTTTTTAGCCCCTATGGATGGGGTGAAAGCTGTTGGCGAGATTTTGAAGCCATTTGTTATAATTGCTTATTAGTAAAACCTTCTATGGCTCATTTAGAGGTTCATCCCAATTTATTTATAGAAGGAGAAACTTATGTTCCTGTGGCTTGGGATTTTTCTGATTTAGCTGAAAAATGTCGTTACTATTTAGATCATCCCCAGGAAGCAAATCGGATTATTAAAAATGCTCGTCAAGCGTATCAAAACTATTTTAAAAATCATGAATTTGTTAACATGATTCAGGAGTTAATTGTTGACCGTTGACCATTGACTGTTCACAGCAAGAATTGACCTATAACCCCAGAGGAATCTATGGAGGAAATTCAAGTTCAAAATCATAGTTCAGTGGAGAAGGTTCGGTTAGCTATTGTGATCATTAATTACCGAACTCCTCAATTAGTTATTGATTGTTTAAAATCTCTGGAACATCAGGTTAAACCCGGTGATGATCAAGTGATTATTGTTGATAATGATTCTGGGGATAATTCCGTTCAACTTCTGCAACAAACAATTATAGATAATCAATGGCTTTCTTGGGTCAAACTCCTAGCTTCTCCTGTGAATGGAGGATTTTCCGCCGGGAATAATTTAGGCATGAAAGCCATTGAAGCCGAGGCTTATTTATTGCTCAATAGTGATACCATTGTCCGACAGGGTGCAATTTCATCTCTACTCCACGCTTGGAAAACCCATCCCGAAGCTGGACTGATTAGTCCCCGCTTAGAATGGCCCGATGGCACACCACAAATTAGTTGCTTTCGCTACCATTCTCCCATTAGTCAATTGATTGATGCCGCTGCCACAGAGCCAATTACAAAACTATTCCAACAGTATGACCTTCCTATGGAGGTTTCTAATACACCCTTTGAACCGCAATGGACAAGTTTCGCTTGTGTTTTAATTCGCCAACAGGTGATTCAACAAATTGGTCTTATGGATGAGGGCTATTTCATGTATTTTGATGATGTGGATTACTGTCGCCGAGTCCATCAAGCGGGTTGGCAAATTCTCCACTGGCCAGAGGCGAGGGTAGTGCATTTGCGGGGCGGTACTGGTTCAGTCAAAGCGGATATGGCGGCGCGGCGGCGTCCTCGTCCCTATCTCTATGCCTCTCGTTCTCGATACTTTGCCAAATTTTATGGAATTACCGGGTTATGGTTAACAAATCTCCTCTGGTTATTCGGCCGAAGTTTGTCTTGGGTTCGGTAGTTAGTCGGGAACAAACAACCCCATACTTGCGAATTTCAAGGTCAAGATATTTGGATCAACTGTCTCACTCCCTTAAACCCATCTCAACAAGATTAATATGAACAAAACTCCTGATTTTATTATTATTGGTGCGATGAAATGTGCCACCAGTACCCTTCATGAACAGTTGGCTTTGCAACCAGGGATCTTTATGAGCAAACTTAAAGAACCTAACTTTTTTAGTAATAATGAAGAATATCAAAAAGGCTGGAATTGGTATCTATCCAATTTTGCATCTGCACCTGTAGAAGCATTATCTGGAGAGTCCAGCACCCATTATACTAAATTACCAACTTATCCCGAAACCATTCAACGCATTCAACAGCATTTACCCCAAGCTAAATTTATTTATGTGATGCGACATCCGATTGATCGTTTAGTTTCTCAATATATTCATGAATGGACACAAAAAGTCATTTCAGAAGATATTAATACAGCGATTACTAACCATCCAGAATTAATTGATTATAGTTGCTATACTATGCAGCTTCAACCCTATTTGGAAACTTTTGGTCAAGATCGGATTTTACCAATTTTCTTTGAACGAATGCTCGCCCATCCCCAAGAGGAACTTGAGCGAGTTNNATTTATTGGCTATGCAAAAAAACCGATTTGGAACTTTGAACTAGAGGCTCAAAATGTATCCCAAGAACGCATAAGAAAAAGTGTCTGGAGGGATATTTTAGTCGAAACTCCGGGTTTGCGAGAATTGCGACGGTTGTTGGTTCCTAAATCCTTTCGGACTAAAATTAGAAGTTGGTGGGCAATGAAACAAAAACCGGAACTTACTCCAGAAAATATTGAGAAATTGCGATTGATTTTTGATCGGGATTTGACAGTTTTAGGAACAAAATTAGGGATTGAACTATGCTGTAAAAATTTTAAATCAATGGTAAAAAATCAGGCTTTTAATTGGGTTTAAAAAACTTTGGGGTTAGTTAGTATCTTTCTCTGACCCCAAACAACACTTAATCAAAAAACATCAAATCAGGAGGTTGAATTTTGAATAGAATTGGATTAGTTGCCATCGGGCGCAATGAAGGTGAACGGTTACGGCAATGTTTATCTTCAATTGTTGGAAAAGTTGAAAATGCCGTTTATGTTGATTCCGGTTCAACGGATAATTCAGTGGAAATAGCAAAATCTCTCGGTATAGATGTGGTAGAATTAGACCTATCTATTCCCTTTACCGCAGCCCGAGCTAGAAATACTGGATTTCAATTTTTAGTCCAAAATAATCCTCAATTAAAATATGTTCAATTTGTTGATGGAGACTGCGAAATTGTTGAAGGATGGTTGGAAAAAGCTGAACAAAAATTAGAACAAAATTCTGATCTGGCGGTAGTTTGTGGACGCCGACGAGAACGCTATCCTGATGCGTCAATTTATAACCGTCTTTGCGATATTGAATGGAATACTCCCATCGGTGAAACCAACGCCTGTGGTGGCGATGCGATGATCCGAGTTCAAGCGATGCAACAGGTATCTGGATTTAATCCTCAAATCATTGCTGGAGAAGAACCAGAATTGTGTGTTAGACTCCGACAAAAAGGATGGAAAATTTATCGTTTAGATGCTGAAATGGCCATTCATGATGCTCAAATGACCCGGTTTAGCCAATGGTGGAAACGCCATTTAAGAGCAGGTTATGCTTATGCACAAGGAGCTTCTTTACATGGGAAACCGCCTGAAAATCATTGGGTAAGAGAAACTCGCAGTATTTGGTTATGGGGGTTAATGATTCCTCTGCTGTCTGTGAGTTTAATCCCATTTACTCAAAACTGGAGTTTACTGTTATTATTGGCTTACCTCATGTTAACCTTTCGGACTTATTGGAATATGCAATCTCTGGATGATATAAATGCTAATGATAGGGGATACTATGCGTTGTCTTGCGTAATTGGCAAGTTTCCTCAATTGCAAGGACAACTTAAATTTTACACCCTCTATCTGCTGGGTAAAAGGGCAACTTTATTAATAGAGTACAAATAGAAAAGTTCTATAATTTTAGGTGTCTACAAGAGGTCTTTTCTATTGTTCAAAATATAAGTTAAACTTAGTCATTTATAAAGAGAGGAAGTTTGAGTTTATGAACGAATCAAAAAAAATAAAAGTTTTAATGATCGTTGAACAATGTAACCCTAATTGGTCATCTGTTCCTTTGGTGGGATATAAATTTTTTCAACATATTAGTGAATTAGTTGATGTTACCCTTGTTACTCATGAACGAAATAAAAAAAATTTAAAATCTCTTAATATCGATCACAATATCACCTTTATTCCTGAGAGTAAAATTGCTACAGCCTATTATAGTAAGATCGTTACCATCGCTTCTAAAGGAACTATTAACTGGCCCCTTGCTCATACGTTAAGTTATCCCATCTATGCTGAATTTAATCATCAAGTCTATCAACAATTTAAAGATGATGTTTTACAAGGAAAATATGATCTTGTTCACGCTCTTACCCCAATGATGCCTCGATATCCTGTCAAACTGGTTAAAGTTTGTCAAAATACTCCCTTTTTACTAGGGCCAGTTAATGGGGGCGTGCCTTTTCCTCCAGGGTTTCAAAAGATTGCTAAAAAAGAATTTGCCAATCTCAACTTTCTGAGAAAGATTGGACGAATGTTAATTCCAGGGTATTTACAAACTTATCAAAAAGCAGACCAAGTTCTTGCGGGTTCAACCTATACCTTAAATTGGTTAAAAGACTNNAATTCCTGATTATCAAATTGATCTATTTTATGAAAATGGAATTGATCAAACCTTTCTGACTCAGCAACCCAAAACTCGAACTTCTGATCAAGTTAATCTCCTATTTGTCGGTCGTTTAGTTCCCTATAAATGCGCCGATATTTTGATTGATGCTGTTGCTCAATTAGATNNAAATAAAATCCATCTCACCATTGTCGGTGATGGTTCGGAAAGAACAACTTTAGAAGCCAGCGTCAAGCAATTGAAATTGCAAGAATTTGTCACGTTTACAGGATGGATTAAACAAGAACAAACCTTGGAATTTTATCAAAAATCTGATGTTTTCTGTTTTCCCTCAATTCGAGAATTTGGCGGGGCTGTTGTCTTAGAAGCAATGGCTTGTGGCTTACCCTGTATTGTGGTTAATAATGGAGGGATTGGAGAGTATGTGACAGAGACAACAGGATTTAAGATCGAACCAATTTCACGAGACTTTATTCGAGAGGAACTTACCCAAAAAATTCAGACTTTAGTTGAAAATAAACCACTGTGGCAGTCTATGTCAGCCCAATCTATTGAACGGGCTAAAGATTTTATTTGGACAACAAAAGCAAAAAAAATAGTTGATATTTATGCACAGTTAATTGCTAATAAAAACCAGAGCAAATGAAAAGAAGGACTATCTAATCATGGTTGATTTCCCTGTCATAAATCATTCCTATCCCCTATTAGTCGTCATTGTTAATTATCGAACAGCCGCCTTAACT
>DMPJ01000082.1 GCA_003456035.1 Planktothrix sp. UBA8402 | reverse complement strand
TCCTAGCCAGCGAGGACGCTGGCACTACGGAGATTTAACAATTTAAAAATAGTTAATTTAGATACTCAACAGCTTATATTGAATTAATCACAAATTGACTAATTACTTCTGGCTGACGATTAATAATATTAGCCGGAATTGACTGGATATCTGTTTGGGTGTAAGGTTCAATTCCATAGACATTCACCTGCAATTTTTGAGTTTGGGGATCAACAATAAACTCAGTCCAACCAAAGTTATGTACTGCAAAATAAGACCCCTTAATTAACTCAGCATTGAGTTTGGTTTCATCTAAACCAATCGGGTCATATCCGAATTGATTTAGTTGATTACTCAGAATATTTTGGACTAATTGATCCTTACTGGAAGCCGTATCTAACCCGGCGTAAATATCCTTAGCATCCTGGGTAATAGTATCAATAGAACTAAAATTCATAATTTCTGACCCCCAAGTTCCGGGAATAAAAGTTGAACCTAAATCTAACTGATCACCGATGGCGCCTACCGTAATTTCAATCGCATCGGTTTTAATTTGAGGTTGATCAAAATTCAATTGATAGGTTAACTCATTAACAATAGTTCCCCCGGCACCTCCCGATACAAAAACAACATTTTCGATATTATTTTGATCAATAAATTGTAATAAATCCCGACGTTCGGCGGCATATCCTTCCCAACGGTTAGCGGAATCATATAAACCTAAATTCTGAATTGGAACCGGAGAACAAATAAATTTCCAACTGACTCCAGAGTTTTGTGCTGCTAATAAATTAATCTTTAAATCCTCCAACTGTGCTTTTCCTAATAACGTCCGGTTAGGGTCAAAAGAAGATGCTAAAAATTGATTAATTTGACTGTCTAAAGCCGGGTCAGGAACTTGAGGTAAAGGTGCATCTCTAAAAGAACTTGCATCTAATAAAAATAACGCCCCATCACTACCAAAAGGTTGATATCTATAAAGTTTTTCTTGATTAGTAGTGCGGGGATCTCCTGTTTCTGAATAGACTTGATTTCCCACTGGATTATACTCTTTCCAGGCTTGCAAACCGATGTTAAATTGAGCAGTATTATTAATAAATTGTCCGTCAGTTCCAAAAAATAACTGTTGAGCAGATAAAGCGGGAATTTCTCCCCCGGCAAAACCCGTAATTAAATTTTGATCATTCCAAGTGCTATATATTGTTGTTGCAGCTTGTAAATTTGCCCAAGGATTAAGTTCTAAACGGGGGGAAACAATCTCATTATATTTAGTTCTAAAATCTAAGGGAGTGACAGCTTGTTGAACTTCCGGTAAATCGGGGGAAATGGTATCAGCAGAAATGGTATTTCCCAGTCCTACAAAAAAGTCTAAATTGCGTTCAGGAACATTATTAACCGACATATAGGGCATTAATTCTCCTTGTCCGTCGGCGGTGGCTCCAAATCTTAATCCCTGTTGGGTGCCAATAGCTGCTGGAGTGCGAAAACTTCCTACCGATGATGTTCCTTCTGTATTGGTAAAACGATAAAAATATTGAGTATTGGGAGTTAAATTATTAGCTGTTAATTTAACGGGTTCGGTAATATCTGTAACGTTACTATAAAGGATTCCCAAAGGATTAATAAAATTGAGATTATTCGCATATTCCAGACTAACAGTTCCCGCCGCCGAACTGCGGGTTAAAAATACCGTTGAATTTGGGGTTGTATCTCCGGTGGCGACTCGATTAGGTAAACTGGAACCTTGGGGTTGAATAAAGGGGGTAAATTGACGATTTTCGGCGGCTCCAATGTTAATATAATGTTCGATTCCGGTGAGTTCATCCCGGGCAACGGCAATGGCAACATCGGGATTTTGAGCTAAATAATATTTAGAGTTATAAAAGGGTGTGGGACTGCGATCTTCAAATTGTCCAAAGTTAACAAAATGTTCAATTCCCGTAATATTTCCCTGGGCAACAATGGCAGCAAGAGCCGGATTTTCCGTTAAATAATAACTACTATTAAATAAAACACTAGGGTTACGATTTTCAAACTGTCCCTGGGTGATATAATGTTGAAAACCACTGGCAAAAGCTCCACTATTAACGAATTGGACAACATCAGGATTTGTGGCTAAATAATAGGATTCATCATAGAGGGGACTGGGTTGGCGAACTTGAAATTGACCCGATTCAATAAAGTGTTGAAATCCATTGGGAATGATTCCATTAGCAACTGCCGCCGCCACATCGGGGTTTTGTGCTAAATAAAAGGATTCATTAAATAAACCATTAGCTTGTAACATAAATGCAATTTAATAGGTGAGTAATGTAGGTTTTGTAACCCAAATTATATTCTGGGTTGGGTTTGGAGACAAAACCCTACAATAAAATATTACAACTTCGGCAGTTAGAAATTAGCGAGCNNAGAATAAAATTAGCGAGCGAGGACGCTCGCACTGCTGCATAACAGGAGGAAAAGCAACCGCCCAAACCCATAAAGATTGAGTAAAAATGGTATTTTTGAAATGATAGTTAGAAAAGTCAACGTTATTTAGGTTAATGCCTTGTAGGTTAGCTTGCCCAATGGTAAGATCAGAGAAATTATCACTTTTGAGATTAGTCGGTAAATGGCGCAATATATTAATCAAATTTTCTTTAAAATAACCGGAAGCGAGGGGATATTTTTGTTTAGTTTGTAAGAGAATAGATTTTAAATGGATTTCTAAATTTTGTTGAGTTTTAAATTGTTCTAACAAAGAGTTTATAATCGGATTAATGATTTTTCTAATTTGGCTATTTCTGATATCGTCTTTGGTAGTAGCTACCATTAACGCATGGCTATTAAAAAGATTAAATTCTCCAGTGATTAATTCCTGGGTGACGGTAATAATCAATTTTTGGGTGACATATTCCATTAACACAGGTTGCATGGTAAAATAGTGTTGATTTTCTATTTTTTCTAGCAACATTCTTAGGTATAATGATTCTAAATAATCGGATAAATGGTGTTGAGTGATCACCGAAATTAAATCCGGTTTTAATTCTAAGATAGAAACGGGTTCTTGGTGAATTGCTAACCAAAATAAAATCTGATGTTCTTCAGGACAAGAAGACTGAAAATGCCAATCTAATAATTGTCGTAAACTGTCAAAAAATAAATTTCCGATGTTGAGAAATTCCCCAATATTCCCAGCAAAAATATTTTTAATATGACAAGCAGTTAACTTTAATGCTAAAGGATTTCCTTGATAAAAATTAATTAAGGTTTCCCATTCAGTTTCGCTGGCAAAAAATTCACCTTTTTGTTTAAACAATTGCTTTCCTTGGTCAACAGTTAACCCCTCCAACTGGAAAAAACGCACGGGTTGATTTTGACCTACTGATTTTTCTAAATGACTAATTTTGACCCGACTGGTTAAAATCAAACAACTTTGATGGGAAACTACGGCAATTTTTTCTAATAATTGTTGATAGTCTTCATAACCAGATTTATATTTTCCGATGTTAGTTTCTGTGGCGATAATCGTCTCAATATTATCTAAGATTAATAAATATCGGTGTTGTTTTAAATAAGTAATTAATAGAGCAATTTGTTTATCTAAACTATCAGGTAAATCAGCCTTTTCTTGATGAGAAAAAAATAGAATCCAGTCTTTAATGATATCTTTAATCGGAGGAGCATTAAAAAGCGATCGCCAAATAATTCCCTCAAATTCTCCCTTAATTTCTTCTCCTAATTTCACAGAAAGGTTAGTTTTTCCTTTCCCTGGCAGTCCTACCACCGCCACCAGACGACAATCATCTTGGATCACCCATTGTTTTAGGGTGTTTAAATCAGTTTCTCGTCCTAAAAAATAAGATACATCCGGTGCATCCGCCCAATCTTCACGGGTATTAGATTTTGCTGGGGAAACAGAAGAAAGCGATCGCATGAACACTTCTTTAAAATTAAATTTCGTGACTTTTTCTCCGAATACTTGACTCAATAATTGCCACAATAAAGACGCTTGTTTTTTAACAATATCTTCCGTTGTCTTAGTCAAATGAGCAATTCTTCGATATTGATTATTATTCAATACTTCCCGCAAAATATCCACTTGAATATCTTTCAAGTATTTTCCACTTTT
>DMPJ01000069.1 GCA_003456035.1 Planktothrix sp. UBA8402 | reverse complement strand
GTAATTCGTAATTCGTAATTCTTATGATCGATTACTGATTAGCAGTCAAGACATCAATTTGCACCGGAGCAACTCCACTGCCAATCATCCCAATTGCCTCGGCTGCTCCTTTAGATAAATCAAGCACACGACCTCCAGCATAGGGGCCACGATCATTAATCCGCACCACAACGGATTGACCGTTATCTTTATTGGTGACTCGCACCGTCGTCCCAAAGGGTAAAGAGGGATGGGCGGCGGTTAAATCGTATTGGTTAAAGGTTTCTCCATTAGCTGTTAAGTTTCCATCAAAGCCAGGGCCATACCAAGAAGCCCAACCCTCAATCCGTTGAAACAAAAATCCCGTCGCCACGTCTGGAATTGAAAGTTTGGGTTGACCTTCAATGGCATTCAAAGGGGGAGCATTACCAATTTGACGTCTGAGTCGATTTGTGGCTTGTAAGGCGTCCGTTGCCTGGTCATTGGTGGTATCAGGCAGAATAGTCTGGGAGTCGATGCTAACGAGTTCCTGACCTGCTACTTCAATTAGGTAACGCTGATGTTGTTGATCCCATCGGACTTGAATCGTGCTGGCGTCAAAGTTATTGCGAATCAGTTGATTAATTTCGGCTGCCACCGCCGAGGCCCGGGAAACCGGATCGTTGGCGATAGTGGGTTGGGTTGCTGGTGTTATTCGGTTTGGTAGATAAGCCTGATTAGAATAAGATCCCACTTTGATTCGTTGCCGGGTTGGGGGTGTGATGGCTTTGGGATCGAAATTCGTGTTTTTGATAAAGGTGAGAACGGGAATATTTCTAATATAGAGAGTTGCAGCCTGTTGTTGATTCAATTCATGGGCTTCGATTTTAGCAATGCTTTCTGGTAATAAGGCTGCATTAGCTTGTTGGGATTGATATTCTCCCACTTTAATCACATCAATGGGTTCAGATGCAGAAGGAGTTAGTGTAGTCGTTGTTGATCTTAGGGAATTGGCCGAATTTAAACTTTCTCCTTCACTGACTGAGGGACTGGGGTTAAACGCTGTAATTGATTCAGCGTGACTAGAGGAGCTTATGCTCAAAACAGGCAGAAGAATAACTGCTGTAAGACCGCCCCAAAGTTTATGTTTCATAGATCTTTTCTCAAAACTGCTGTTTATTGATATCTCGTCAATTCGGAGCCTGAAAATCAGCTTTTCACTTTCAAAAAAAATCCTGAAAGTTTCCCGGCTAGGTTTCCAGCCCAAAATATCGGATGATTCAATTCGTCAACTCGCACTCGTTGAGGAACTGCAACAGACTAACATGAACTTGGTAATTTGGGGATCACTACAGATCAAGGGTTTGCGGGTTTTTTAAGAAACTAAACTGTTCAGTTTTAATGTACAAGCCTGATCTATCAAAGGGTATAGAGATTCTGACCCCAGGAAAATTTTCCTAATTGAGCTTTGATTAAATTTTCTTATGGGTTTGATCAACAGCCTCAGAATCACCGAACATCAGAACAAAAAATAATAGTCCCGAAAATTGATTAAATATCCTTTAGGTAGATCAGGAAAACATAAGATGGATTATCGGGAAGCTGGTGTTGATATTCAGGCGGGTAGGGATTTTGTCGATCAAATTCGTAACCTCGTACAGAAAACCTATCGACCGGAAGTATTAGGGGGACTAGGGGGGTTTGGGGGCTGTTTTGCCCTACCTTCAGGCTATACCGAACCCATTCTCGTCTCTGGAACCGATGGGGTCGGAACTAAGTTAAAATTAGCCACCATCCTCAACCGTCACGATACCGTTGGGATTGATTTAGTGGCGATGTGTGTCAATGACGTTCTCACCTGTGGCGCCGAGCCCTTATTTTTTCTCGACTATTTAGCCACGGGAAAACTCGATTCTGAACAATTAACTCAAGTCGTGGCCGGGGTCGCCGCCGGGTGTCAACAGGCCGGATGTAGTCTACTCGGAGGAGAAACCGCCGAAATGCCCGGATTTTATCAACCTGGGGAATACGATATGGCGGGTTTTTGTGTCGGAATTGTCGAAAAAAGCCGAATGTTGAATGGTTCTCAAGTCCAAATCGGCGATATCGCCATCGGACTCGCTAGTAGTGGCGTTCATAGTAATGGATTTAGTTTAGTCCGAAAAGTAGTTAGCGATCTGGGCTGGGACTGGAATCAATCCCCTCAAGTCTTGGGAGGTAAATCTATTGCCGAAATCTGTTTAACCCCGACCCAAATTTATGTTAAACCCGTATTACAAGCTCTCCGTAACCGCCTAGATATTCATGGCATGGCCCATATTACCGGAGGCGGTTTACCCGAAAACCTGCCGCGCTGTTTGGGTGCGGGACAATCAATTAAAATTAATCCCGATAGTTGGCCAATTCTGCCAATTTTTAACTGGATAGCTCAACAGGGTAAAATTAGCTCGATGGCAATGTTTGATACTTTTAATATGGGTATTGGTTTTGTGGTTTTAGTTCCGCCCCAACAAGCCGAAACTACAAAAGAATGGTTTCAAACCCAAGGAATTGCCGCCTATTCTATTGGGGAAGTTATCTCAGGAACCGGGAATTTAATTGGATTACCAACCGATTAGTTGATACAATAAAAAACTGTTTTCTAATTGATGAATTGTCCCCTATTAATTACCCATAATGTCAGTTACATGGCAAATCGCCAAAACCTACGAAGATATCCTTTATCACAAAGCCGACGGTATCGCTAAAATTACGATTAACCGTCCCGAAAAACGCAATGCTTTTCGACCTAAAACCGTTTTTGAACTCTACGATGCCTTTTGTGATGCCCGGGAAGACCTGAATATTGGTGTGGTATTATTTACAGGAGCCGGGCCTCATACCGATGGTAAATATGCCTTTTGTTCCGGCGGAGATCAAAGCGTGCGGGGGGATGCAGGATATATTGATGATACTGGTATCCCTAGATTAAACGTTTTAGATTTACAACGGTTAATTAGAAGTATGCCCAAAGTTGTAATAGCTTTGGTAGCGGGATATGCCATTGGTGGCGGTCATGTTTTACACTTAATTTGTGATTTAACCCTAGCGGCCGATAATGCAATTTTTGGTCAAACTGGGCCGAAAGTTGGCAGTTTTGATGGCGGATTTGGAGCCAGTTATTTAGCTCTNNCGAATTGTCGGTCAAAAGAAAGCCCGAGAAATTTGGTATTTGTGTCGTCAATATAATGCCCAACAAGCCCTAGATATGGGATTAATTAATCATATTGTTCCCATAGAACAATTAGAATTAGAAGGAATTGAATGGGCTCAGGAAATTTTACAGAAAAGCCCCATTGCTATTCGTTGTTTAAAATCCGCCTTTAATGCCGATTGTGACGGTCAAGCAGGTTTACAAGAACTCGCCGGAAATGCTACTTTACTGTACTACATGACGGAAGAAGGAACCGAAGGTAAACAGGCTTTCTTGGAGAAACGACCGCCTAATTTCCGTCAATATCCTTGGCTTCCTTAATAATTAGGATCATCCCTGCGGGGACTAGGAAATCCTAGCCCCCAAAATCTTCAAATTAAGCCAATAATGACTCTGTTTGCTCTAATTCTTGAATTTGATGGGATTTTAATAGTACATCCCCTGCTGCTGTGCGGGGGGTTTCTGGTTGTAAGTTGATCAGGTTTTCTAGGGTTTCCCAAGCTGGGGAAAAGGCGGGAAGTGACAGTTGACAAGACTTCCAACTACCTTTAACTGAAACTTGAAGAAGCTGACAATGCCCTCCACGATGGCCTTCGGGGGTATATTTTTGGCAATGACGACAGACAGATATCAAGTTTTCAGATTCCATACTATGATTTCCCCAAGAAGATTTCCTATCTCTAATTATCGGGGATCAGCAAATCTGGCTTTTTATCCCCAAACTTAGATTCTGTATGGTTTTGAGTGCAATTGTTATTGGTTGAAAACTTAACACTTATTTTATTTTTAGTTTAAAATATAATTCAAAATGTTAAGAAATATAAACTTGATAAAGTGTACCTTAAACAGAGTAAAATCTATAGGGATCAAGGTTAAATTCAGTTAAAGGGATTGATAAACTCTATATAAATTCCGATTAAAATGCCGTTTTAAACGACTAAACGACTAAATTTGTCATCGATCTACATTTTGCATCGCACAAAAGCCACAAACTGACCAACGAGATAATTCCCCTGGAGGGGTGGGACAGTGACATTGAGGACACAAGGGGAGATGTTGCGATCGCTGTTTTAAACTCTTGGCCCAACTTTCAAAGGCGGTTAACGGTGTCAAGGAAGAACGAAGGGGAACTCCTATAAAATCTTTTCGGGTTGGAGTCGAAACCTCAACCCGGCTGGGGTGTTCGTGCCAAATTTGAGATAATTCATCAGTAGAAGCACTTAGAGAAACCTGTTGATCTGCGTTAGGTTGATATCGCCACCCGGCCGCAGAAAATCTGATATCCTGAACTGGAAATGATAGTTTTTGATTCAATTTCTGGATAATTTGGATTCTTTTTAAAGTTAAGTCCTGAGACCAAGTGGAGCTAGAAGTGGCAACATTCAACACCCCTCGATGCCAACTCACCGGACGAGTATGAATACCTGCAACAGTGCCCACAATTTCCAGCCAACATTCACATAGATATTGAAACTGTTGCTGTTCTGGAGTAAGAATCTCAGATCGAAGCCGACTTAAAATATAATGGAGCGATTGCATATTCAGAAAAATTGGCGCAATAGATCAAAAATATAGGACTTACGCAGAAACCGGGTTTCTGAACGAGAAATCTCGATTTCATCCGCAAAATCATGGCCAGAAACCCGGTTTCTTTGGTCTTGTGCGTAAGTCCTGAAATAGATAAACTTACTGATAACTGATATAACGTTTTATATTCAACACCTGGAAGAAAATCCCTATTTTAAAATTAATAACAATTGCTTAGGAGTTTAACCATGAGTCAAGCGTCTGAGATCAAGTCTCCTCAATCCTCACAGCCAGAATTAAAACCCCAACTAAAAGCGGTTTTAGGCTATTTGGATGTGCAACTAGAACCAGAATTAACCCGTTATCGGCGTCATCAACGACGCACAAAACAAACCACACCCGACCCAAACGGACAAACAAACCAGCAATTCCAAGCAGCGACCGATGCTGTAGCAGTAGTAATTAATCAAACCGCAGCATCTGGGGGAAAACTTTTTGAACCCCAAACTCAAGGCGACAGTTGGGAAACAGTTGTTCCTTCAAAACCTGCACCTTTAGCTATTTCCAGCCAACCTAAATCCACAACCGATCCTAAAACCAATCGTGCTGAACCTGCGGTTAGTTTTAGCCTAAAGTCACCCGCCCCGGCTGCAACCCCATCTCAGGGATATTTAGAATCCACAGAAGCCCTGATCAAAAGTATAGAAGAACGGAGGTCTAACCCAGAGGAAAAACGGAGTTTAATCGCCAGTCTATTAACTCCACTCGGAATTGCCTCAATGTTTCTATTTTTACTATCCTGTACCGCCTTAAGCTATGTGATCTCCTCCCCGTCCGGTCGTACCAGTCTGGGGTTAAATCGGTTTTTTCCCACCCCAACGGCTAACCCCAATGTTGCTACTCCCCCAACAATAGCCGCCACCGATACATCTCTCCCCCCGACAGATTCCCTCTCCCCCAACTTGGCCGCGAAAGAATTCGTTAATCTGGATTTAGATACCTTGAGCCATATTGATCCTAATCCTAATCCGGTTCCCCTACCTTCAGTCCCGGCCCCATTACCCCCTAGTCCGGCCACTACCTTACCCGCACCCGCCAATAACCTGACATCCCCGAATGATCAGGGGTTGAATAATCTGACTCAGGAACTAATACCCAAAAAAACCGTAACTCCTATTATTCCTAATCCCGTTATTACTCCCCCAGTTACAGGACAGGGAACCAATACCTCAACAGTTCAACCAGGTGGTGGCGCGGCTCCTAGAGTGGCGACAGCTACAGCGACGACGGCGATCGCACCCACTCCAGTCAGACCAACGGCACCGATAAAATCAGGGGATGGATATTATTATGTTGTGCTAGATTACAGTGGTCAGCGTTCCTTTGAACAGGCAAAAGAAGTGGTTGCTGATGCTTATATTGCTGAATTCAAAACGGGTAAAAAAATTCAATTGGGTGCTTTAACCGATGCTGCTTCCGCCAAACGCCTGCGGGATGAGTTACAAGTTCAAGGCATTGCTGCATATTATGATATTCCTAAGCAGTAGTGCGAGCGTCCTCGCTCGCTAACAATTAACCGCTAACAGCCAAT
>DMPJ01000148.1 GCA_003456035.1 Planktothrix sp. UBA8402 | reverse complement strand
GCTCCCCCTGCTCCCATTTCTTCCCCTGCTCCCCCTACTCCCTGCTCCCCCTGATCTCTCTGTACCCGAATGGTGTATTGATTCCAAACACTTTCGCCGGAAGTAATTTCTTGGGGTGTAATAATTTCTGATAGGGGATAGAGTAATTGGTTATACCGTCTGGCNNGTAAAATCGCGGCTTGTAAAGCATCCAAACGGCTATTAATCCCAATGGTTTCTGAAGTATAGCGGGTTGATTGACCGTGTTCTTTGATGATTCTCATGGATTGGGCCAGGGCCGGATCTTGAGTTGTGACCGCACCCCCATCCCCACAGGCGCCTAAATTTTTAGTTGGGAAGAAACTAAAACAGCCGATATGTCCGATACTGCCGACTTTTTGCCCTTGCCAAGTTGCTCCGGTGGCTTGGGCGCAGTCTTCAATTACCGCTAAATGATAGGATTGGGCGATCGCCATTAACCGAGTCATATCCACAGGTTGACCAAATAAATGTACCGGGATAATAGATGCCGTTTTTTCGGTAATAGCGTTAGGAATTTGTTCGAGATCGAAATTAAAGGTTTGGGGATCAATATCGACAAACACAGGAGTTGCTCCCACCGCACTAATCATTTCTGCGGTGGCGATAAAGGTAAAAGGTGTAGTAATAACTTCATCACCTGGGCCAATATTTAGGGCGCGTAAGGCCAAAAATAGAGCATCNNGTTCCCGAGTTACAGGCAATGGTTTCCTTAACTCCAATATATTCTCCAAAGTCTTGTTCAAAGGCTGCGACCGTTGAACCTCCAATATAACGACCCGAAGCCAAAACCGCTTGCACACAAGCGCTGACTTCATCCTGAATGGTTTTGTACTGTAGGCTCAGATCGAGCGGAGGGACTGTATTCACGTTTGACACCACCAAGTAAAATTAAAATGACGGGCAATAGGGAATGGGCAATNNGCCCATTCCCTATTCCCCATTGCCTTATTAGTTCGCTATTAGAGGAACGTTTTTTTTGATTTCCTTAGATTTTACCAGAAATTTCTGGTTTCAAAGCCCCTAACTTCTAGGCGCGGTTTTTGATTTCAATATCATGTATAATTTGACAAGTTGAGCAAACAGAAATAATGAAAGCCAGGTATCGTTTCAGAGTCTATCCAACACTAAACCAAAATTGGCATTAGCCAATTTATTTGGATGTGTGCGGCTAGTAGGTCACGACGCACTAGCCTTCTGTTTAAACCTGATAAATTCAAGAAACAGTTAGCTAAACTTTATGCTAAATTAGCAGACACTCGTACAGATTTCCTGCACAAGTTGTTAACTCAGGTCAGTTGGTGGAATTTGTTTTTTTTTGCGACAATTTCCATCTTCATTGCTATTATTTTTGGACAGATTGAAGCGGGATTGGCCGAACCCTACTCAGCAGCAGAATCAACCTTGAACCTGCATACAATACTAGGATGGTCATTGTCTGGCATTATTGCAGCAATTACCGCCTGGCGCTATGTATTGTGATCGCGCGATCCCAAAACCTTGTCCTTTATTAGAATATCAAGAATTACTTAAACAAGTAAGTATTCATTTCGTAAAATTTAATTGAGTAAGCACTTATTGGGAGTTAAAATAAAAAAATGGATTATTCTATCAATTTTTCATCAAAAACAATCAAATTTATTCTGGAAGCGATTGAATTTAGGCTTCAAAAATACCAAGATCAAATTTCTGAATTAACCGACGAAGATGAGCTTTCAGATATAGGGAATGACTGTTATTTATTAGAAGCAATTTATGAGGATTTGAAAAAATATCAGATCGCTAATAGAAACCAAAATTTAGAATTGTATAAACTTTCAAAACAGCCGCCATTTATTGATCAAGAACTAGCATCTGCTCCCACACATTCTTTAGAAGATAAGGTGACATTTCCTATTCCAAATTACAATATTTCTAAAGATAAAGTTGCTAAAATTCAAGTAGAAAATCAGATTCCAGGTATTGAAAAAAAACTCATCCCACTTGGCTGCATGGAATCCTTTGAAGTTTGGCTTCCCAAGATAGACAGGGCAATATTACTAGATGAAGATATTAAACTCCTGAAAAATGACTGTGCTAGAATTGAAAAAATATGTGATCGCTTGTTTTCTTTGCTTGACTGTATATGTTCTGATAGCTATAAATGGAGGGAAAATGTAGATGAATTAGAAAAAATTACCAGTTGGGAAATTGTTCAGGAAAAGTTATTAGAATGTGAATTTGAGTATCAGGCGATCGCCATTAATTACGAGCCTACTCAAATATCTCCCAGAAGCAATAACTTCTTAGAATGCAACAGTAATGTTGAATCTTGGGATGCTATACCTGAAAAATGGATAGTAACTCTGTACAATTTTGAGCAATCTGAATTCGGTTTTGGCTATAAACTAAACTCTGCTCCTATCTGCTTTGAAATGCAAATATCCCGAAAATTGCACCCAGAAGTCAATAGATCGGAAGCAGAAAAGGAGAAAATTTCTCCTCCATGTTCCTCTGCTTCTTTAACTTAAAATGAAAATTCATCCCCGTGAGATTTACGATTTACTACTAGAATCAAGCCACAG
>DMPJ01000034.1:854-2643 GCA_003456035.1 Planktothrix sp. UBA8402 | reverse complement strand
AAATGATGAACGCGAACAAACCCTAAACCAATTATTAACCGAAATGGACGGGTTTGAAGGCAATACCGGAATTATTATTATTGCGGCTACTAACCGCCCCGATGTTCTCGACTCCGCCCTCTTACGTCCCGGACGCTTTGACCGTCAAATTACTGTTGACGCCCCCGATATTAAGGGCCGTTTAGCGGTATTGGAAGTTCACGCCCGCAATAAGAAAATTTCCGAGGAAGTGTCCTTAGAAGCGATCGCCCGTCGGACTCCTGGGTTTACTGGGGCTGACTTAGCCAACCTGCTCAACGAAGCCGCAATTTTAACCGCCCGGCGTCGCAAACAAGGCATGACCATGTTAGAAATTGATGATGCGGTGGATCGGGTAATTGCCGGGATGGAAGGAACCCCCTTAATTGATGGCAAGAGCAAACGATTAATTGCCTATCATGAAGTCGGTCATGCGATCGTTGGAACCCTGATTAAAGAGCATGATCCGGTGCAGAAAGTGACTTTAATTCCCCGGGGTCAAGCCCAGGGTTTAACCTGGTTTATGCCCGATGAAGATCAAGGGTTGATTTCCCGTTCTCAAATCCTAGCCCGCATTACTGGGGCCTTGGGCGGTCGGGCAGCCGAAGATATCATTTTTGGCGATTCGGAAGTTACAACGGGTGCTGGGGGCGATTTACAGCAGGTGGCGGGCATGGCGCGTCAGATGGTAACTCGTTACGGAATGTCCGATTTAGGGCCGTTATCCTTAGAATCTCAACAGGAAGTTTTCTTAGGTCGGGACTTTGCCACTCGCACCGAATATTCTAATCAAATTGCCTCTCGAATTGATGATCAAATTCGCATTATTGCCGAACATTGTTATCAACGAGCCTGTCAAATTATTCGGGAAAACCGGGCTGTAATTGATCGGTTAGTGGATCTTTTGATTGAAAAAGAAAGCATCGACGGCGATGAATTTCGGCAAATTGTCGCCGAGTACACAGAAGTTCCTGAAAAAGAACGGTTTGCTGCGGTGATTTAATCTCAATTTCAGTCACAATTAACTTAAAATTAACAAGGGTAAAGCCACGCTTAACCCTTGTTTTTTATCACCCGTAGTAAGCCCTTCAGGGCTTTCTTTCTGCCTAAAACTGATTATTGAATAGAATTCAGTTTAGATTTTAATAATTTCAACCGATCTGAACTTAGATTAATTTTAACCTCTATTAACTGTTGATGATCCCTTAATAAAATCATCCCATTTTTGCCTACCGCCAAATCTGGATCATTTAATTCTATGATTTGATAAGGCGGTTGATAGCATTCAACTCGAATCACGACTTGCTGTTGAGATTGGGGAAAAATATACAATCGTTTTTGTTCAGCATCCAGTTCTAATTTATGGGGTGTAATATTCCGTTCTTGAGGATCTTTTGGTTTAAAAAAATATACCGTAATTCCCCGAATTTCTGGGTTGTTAATTCCAAAAGTTTCATCAAAGCGTTGGGGTTGCCAGTCTAAACCGCTTAAATCTCCATCGGTAGGAAGTAAACGTTGTTGCCAGTGAATTTCCTGATCCTGTAAAGATGCCCACCACTGGCGAATTGTATCCAGGTGAGTTGCATTATCAGGGTTATTGCTACCATCCTGCCAAACGATTGTCATAATTTTTTCCATCCTATTTTTTTCTACTCTAACCTTTTAACTACAATTAGCAAGTGTGGATTTACAGATTGTTGAAGGTGTGGGGGTCAGAAACCGGGTTTCTCAATTGATCTTTACTGTTAATAGCAAAGGTTAAGGCAGAAAC
>DMPJ01000034.1:0-717 GCA_003456035.1 Planktothrix sp. UBA8402 | reverse complement strand
TGGACACCGGGCTACCAGTTGCGTCAACGTCCCTATATTATTGAAACAATTCTGGGACAAGGAGGTTTTGGGATCACCTACAAAGCCAAACATTTACAATTAGATCATCAAGTTGTTCTGAAAACTCCNNAATGCGGGTCTACAAAATGACCCCGAATATCATAAATATGTTCAACGCTTTATTCAAGAAGGTAAAACCTTAGCTAAACTTTGTCAAAATTCCCATCCCCATATTGTCCGAGTTAGTGATTTATTTGAAGAAAATGGGCTTCACTGCTTAGTGATGGATTTAATTGTGGGGCAGAGTTTATGGGAATTTGTACAAACGAAGGGTCGGTTATCGGAAGCAGAAGCGGTTAATATTATTCGTCAAATTGCTGATGCTTTGGTTATGATTCATAACGCTGGAATTATTCACCGAGACGCTCATCCGGCGAATATTATGTTAAGAAATAATACCTCGGCGGTGTTAATTGATTTTGGACTGGCTGCGGAAATTATGCCCAGAGTGATGAGTTCAAAACATCCGGCTAATTTAAANNGAACAATTTTCAGAAGGCAGTGGGAAACCGACAGTTGATGTTTATTGTTTAGCTGCTTCTTTATATTATGCTATTACCGGACAATTACCAACCCAATCTTTAACTCGCAAGTTGGACAATAAAGCTTTAATCCCACCTAATAGAATTGTTAAAATTAGTGATAAAATTAATGATG
>DMPJ01000393.1 GCA_003456035.1 Planktothrix sp. UBA8402 | reverse complement strand
ATGGTAAACCCAATTATCTCTAATTACAATTCCTTTTCTAAAAAGTCCGGGTTCGGTTGCGGGAGTTGCTGCTAATTTAAAACCGTCTTTTTTCCCACCTCTATTAACAACAATTCCATAATGGTTGCCATAATGAAAGGGGACTTTATTTCCTTCTTGATAGGTGATAATATTCTTTTTATCTCTGGACTGTAACTTATATCCTGGTTGTTCATAATTATCGGTAATATTATCATTAATTCGATTATTTGCAACTAAAATATTTTCATAACCTGTTAGTTCAATATTAGCAGCAAAGCGATGACTATAACGTTGCCAAGGGTTCTGAAATTCGAGTTTAGGAACTTGTGGGTCGGGTTTTGCTACGTTGTTACTACGAACTCCAAATATGATAATATTACTATTTTTATTGGTATCTAAATTCCCGACAATATTAATTGCAGCGCGGTTAATATCTAGGTTAATTATCCCAATATTACTATCTTGGTCGGGTGTCATGGTTTGAATACTTTTAAAAGCAGTTTCATTCGGGGTTCCATTTCCTGATATTTGGGGTTCATATTTGGGAAAAACTAATTTTGCCGGGGGGTGATAATTATTGGTTTTTGCTAATTTAACCGCCGGAGTTTCCCCTCTAATTATAACACCTGATTTAAGTTTTATGCTATCATTAAAAATATAGGTTCCAGAAGGGAAATAAACCACTCCTCCGCCATTATTAAAGGCAGCATCTCTAGCCGCATTAAACTGTTCTACTAAGGTTGAACCGGAGAAGTCTTTAATATTATAAACACAATTCCACTGGATTTTATTTGTCCAGTTAGGGGCGAGGTTTTCTCGGCCATTATTGCTATAAAAAGTTGCGATCGCATTATCCGTTTCTCCCCCCTGGTGACTCCCACAGCCAGCCAAACTGATCGGGGATTCTGTTATCGAACTTTTTGCTAAAAATAGGGTTGTAAAGGCATAACCCGCTACAGTTAATCCCATGACAATCAGAGTTCCTAGGAAGAAGATAATAAACCGTTTGATTCGTGGTTTTATGAGCATAAATTTGCTTAATTAGACAAGATAATTAATTCTGAACTAACGCTTCTATATCCTGAATAGATGTTGGTAAACTTTGGGTTAAAACTTCTGTTCCCGTTTCCGTTACCAAGACATCATCTTCGATTCTAATTCCTCGAACATCGGCAAACTGTTCTAAACGTTCCCAGTTAACAATAGTTTGATATTGTTCCCGATTTTTAGGATCATTTAAAATAGCAGGAATTTGATAAAATCCTGGTTCTATTGTTACTAACATCCTGGGTTTTAAGGGACGATTTAACCGCAGAAAACACCACCCAAACCGTTGACTTCTCACCCGTCCCGGTTCATATCCTGCCAAATCCCCTAAATCTTCCATATCATGCACATCTAACCCTAATAAATGCCCAATTCCATGAGGAAAAAATAGGGCGTGAGCATCCTGTTCAACTAAATCCTCTGGACTTCCTTTTAATATTCCTAATTCCACTAAACCTTCAGCAATAATTGTTGCTGCCATTCGATGAATTTCTTGATATTCTATCCCTGGTTTGATATAATTAATACAGTTATCATGGGCTTTTAAAACCAGTTGATAAATGTCTCGTTGAGTTGGAGAAAATCTTCCCGAAACAGGCCAAGTTCGAGTAATATCCGCAGCCCATCCCGTCGCTGTTTCTGCCCCAACATCTGCTAATAGTAAATCTCCTGGTTGTAAAGGATGATGATACTGTTGATTATGTAAAACTTCTCCATGTACCGTGACAATACTATTATAGGAACAGGTCATATTATGACTAATAATTACCCCTTCCATCGCCCCTCGAATCACCGCTTCTGATTTAGCTTTTTTTGTTGCTTTCATCCCCATTTTATGGGCTTTAACACTAACTTCTGCGGCTTGACGTAATTCCTGCAATGCCATATTATCATGGGTTAGACGCAGGGTAATAATTGCTTGTGTTAATTCTAAATCAATTCCTTTCGGTTCTTTTGCTGATCTTAAAGGACAGTTCAATAATTGGCGTTGTTCGTTAGCTGTAATCGGATTTTGCACAACAATTGTCGCCGCATCNNACAATTGTTGCAGCATCTTCAAGATGATTAGATAATTCTGCTAAGGGATAGGAAAAATCCGCACCCATGAGTTCTGCAATCTGATTTCTTTGGGGTATTTCGACTTGCCAAATGGCGCTTTCTTCGGGTGCATCATCCATAAATAATTCTAAGCAACCTTCATACAAACGAATGGCTGCATTTTCTAATGGAAAACCAGCAAAATATAGAAAATGACTACTAGCACGAAACGGATAAATATTGGCAGGGAAATTTCGAGAACTTGCACAACCAGACCACAAAATCGCCGGAAAATCAATGAAATAACTAAGTTTTTGGCGACGTTGGCGTAGGGTATCAATCAGAAATTGAGAAGAATTGAATAACATAATTTAATCGGAATCTAGGTGATTTTAATTTAAACTATTGTAAGCTGTTCATATCAGTATTAAAATATTAC
>DMPJ01000349.1:16724-16983 GCA_003456035.1 Planktothrix sp. UBA8402 | reverse complement strand
GATCAAGGGTTTGTACCGCCCGAATTAAAGCAAGTATGGTATTTTCTGTGGGGAAATTAACTAAATGGGAAGCGGCTACATAGCGAGAATCATCCTCTCCTATTTCCTCCTGGGGAGTATCTAAAAGGGCGATCGCCTGTTCTTCGGTTAAATTATAAAGATTAAAAAAACGTTTATCCATAATCGGTGTTCTAAAACCAACAAACCTGGGGACTCTTTGAGCAATACTCCGCTTTAGACTGGCAAAGCATTGTACTAA
>DMPJ01000349.1:9805-16710 GCA_003456035.1 Planktothrix sp. UBA8402 | reverse complement strand
TCTACTAAGACAAGGAGTTGATCACATAGTCGAGCAGAGCATTGTATTCAAGCAGAGCTTGAGCGGACATATCACGAGGAGCGCAACCCCGGTTCCGAGAGAATCTCAATGCTTCAACATAGGGAGCGGTAGGCAGACCTAAAGCGCGATACACTTCACGTTGGCCAGCAATTCCCCACTCATCTAAGGGCCCTGTACCACCGACAACCAGGCAGTAGTTGACTAAGCGCAGGTAGTGTTTGATGTCACGGAGGCATTTTTCTTTGAACACGGCGGTAGAATTAGCTTCCCCGTCGTTGTTCAGGTAAGGATATTTTTTGATAGCGGCATCATAACCTTCCCGGGCAACTGCATCCAGATTGGAAGCGAGTTTTTCGGCGGCTTCTAAACGAGCAGCAGCACGTTGAAGACTACCTTGTACGGATTCTAAGTCAGAGGTGCTAGGAAAACGTCCGGCTGCATCCGCAGCACCGACCGCAGTGGTAACAACTGATTTCATGATGGGGATATCTCCTGAATGGATCTGATTACTTGTTGGTTTCAATTCAGCTAGTTCATCAATTAGAAGAACAATAGCTATTAGCTGAGGGCAGCAATCACGCGATCAAAGTAGCTGGCGGCTTCAGCAGACAGAGCCGAGCAGTCGCCTTGGATTGTATCCATTTTGCGGAATTTGTTACCAGCCATCGCAGGAGTGTTCGTGCTATTGATGTGAGCAACGGAAACTGCTTTCATGATTCCAACAGCACGAGCCGTAGATTGGAGGGGAACACCCAAAGCGATGTAGGTTTCTTTCAGACCATTCAAGCAACGATCATCGAGAACGGAGGCATCACCAGCCAACAGAGCATAGGTCACATAGCGCAGGATGATTTCGCCATCACGCAGACAAGCAGCCATCCGACGGTTGGGGTAGCAATTACCGCCAGCTTGGATTAAACCTGTATTTTCGCAGATCATCCCAGCGATCGCATCGGAAACGCAGCAGCTTGCATTGCTGGCAATGGCGTTGACTGCATCAAGGCGCTTGTTCCCTTCAGCAATAAAATTTCTCAGGCCACCGAGATCAGCACCACCAATTGGGGCTGTTTTGGTATCGGCAGTTACTACTGCTCTGGAAAAAGCGTCAAGCATTGAGTTCTCCTTAAATAAGTTAAAAGGAATTTTTTAATTCAGATGTCGTTAGTTGTTTGACTAACTTGTATACGAGAATACAGGCAGGCTATCCCCTTTGTCTTTTGTCTGAGAAACTAATTAACAATTTGTAAACTTTACTGAAATTAACCCTCAACTAACCCCAAACTTTCGGCGGTATTGTGGCGGGTAAGCGGGTTCCAAGTGCCTAATTCCTCCGCCGGACGACTGCACAACATTGCTTTTGTCTCCTCGCTCAACCCTTGAACTAAAGTAAAATCAGCCCCAGCTATACTTTCAATTTGCTCTAGGTTAGCATCGGTTAAGTCCGCCCCCCGGAAATCTACCCCCTGAATTTCTGCCCCAACTAAACGGGCTTTGCGTAAATAAGCCCCGGTTAAGAACGCTCCCTGAAGGTTCGCCCCGCTTAATGCCGCATCTTCTAAGTTAGCCCCACTCAAATCGGCTCCACTCAAATAGGCTCCCCGCAGGTTAGCCCCCTGCAAATCGGCATTTCTCAGATTTGCCGTATTCAGATAGACTCCGTTTAAGTTGGCTTTTGGCCCCACAGCCCCGGAGTTGCGGTAGTTATATCCCTCTGGCCAGAGGGTCTGACCATCATAACGAGCCAGTTGCAGTTTCGTGCCTTCAAGTTGAGCCTGACTCAGACAGCATCCCTGTAAATTAGCCCGAAATAATAGACTATCTGCCAATAGTGCTTGGGTGAGGTTCGCCCCCGTTAGATTCGCGGCGCGTAAATCAGCCCCGGTGAGGTTCGCCCCGGTGAGGTTACTGTGACTCAAATCTGCTTGAATTAAGTTGGCTCCTGTGAAATCAACTCCTGATAAGTCAAGGGAATGGAGATCAATACCCTGTAAGTCGGCTTTTGCTAAACTTTTTCCTTGTTGGAGAAGTTGTACAATTTCATGGCGGGTTATGGTCATAGTTGTTGACGAAAAATCATGCCCAATATTATCGGTGGGCGTGGTGACTTACAATACCTTTGCTATTTTTTTTCTGTAGAAGGAACCACAAAGACACGAAGACACGAAGGAAGAAATTAAGGGGGATATTCCCTAGTTCCCTGGTTTGGGTTTGCTGGATTCGTCTTTGTCAATCACTTTTGATGGTAACTGCTATAAGTCTGTAAAGGTGTAAAAATAGAGGTTTAATAGTCATTTTAATCGCTATAATTTTGATTAACAAGGAGAGAAACTGTCAATGAAATTACCGATGACGATGATGGATTTTTTTAGAAAGAGTGAAGGAACGTGGTTTTCACAAAGAGCGGTTCATCGCTTTGATTCGGCTGCGGATGAATCGGGAGAATCGAATTTAATTATTAAAGTTTTAGATAAAACTGATCCGACTATATTAGAAATTTGTTCGGAACAAGGAATTGATTCTAATTCAGTGGTTGGAGGGGCTAGTTTTATGTGGCAGGGAAATTTTAAGGAGGGCGAACCTAATCCTAATTATGGCGCTATTTTGATTGATGTTCCTAATCCAGATAATCCCCGTTATGGTAAATTCTTCCGCAATAAAGGCTATGTTGAAGGCATTCCGGTTGTGGGGATTTATCAGTTTGCTGATGATGGTGTACTCACGATTGACACCGAATATGAACGCAATCAAGGTCAAGAACGCTGTTGGTTTATTACGGATAATTTTCGGGTGAGAGTCAGTACCGTTAAGGTGATGAATGGTGTTAATTTGATGACTTATTCTTCTGAACGTCGCTGTGTTTTGCCTTCTGAATTAGATGCAATGATGGAAACCAATCGTCAAAGAGCGTTACTTTCAATTTAGGGGAAGGTAGACCATCAGAAACCGGGTTTCTGTTAATTAGAAACCCGGTTTCTTGTTTATAAATTTCACAAATAATTTAAACTGACTCTAATTGTTGGGATGTTTTTCGAGATAACGTTCTAAATCAAATAGAAACCCGTGAATATATTCTTCAGTCCATTCTTCCCCATAGAAACGAGTAAACATTCCCCGTGCGGGGTCTTTTTCTGCCCGATAACTAACATAACGTTTTTGGGCTTGTAAAATGTCTTGGCGTTGCTCAGAATTATCAATGGGTTGGGCTTGTTCTACAAATTCCAGATAGGCTTGTAAATAAGCTTTAAATGCTTCAAAAACATGGGTTTTAACAACTTCTGTTTCTTGAGGACGAGTCCATAAAAAAGCCGGAGAAAAGAAGGGTTGAGCTTCTTCGGGGAAATCTCCACCCCAAGGTAAATGTTGTTGATAGTTTTGAAAAATAGGCAATATCGGGTGAGTATATTTTTGTTGATAGGTGGAATTATGAAATAACGGCTGCATATCTAAGGCGATTAAATGTCCCCCAGGTAGGGTAACTAAATCGGCCCCAAAAAAGGGTAAATCATAGTTTAAATGGGGGAAAATAACAAAGTTGAGAACTTGTAAACCTTCTCCCCCTTGAACATGAGCGGCTCGAATTTGTCGCAGTTTGGGTGTTTGATAACCGTAACTGGTGGTAATCACAACTTGCTGTCTTTTTCCTGTTCCCGTTACCTGTTCTTTTTGTTCAAATCCTGGGGGAATGGGGTAAGAAGTTAGGGGGAGTTTTTCTTTAAGAAGGGTAAGAGCGTAATCTAAAAAGGGTTGATAGAGCGTCATATTAGTTAAAAATTTTTATTTCGCAGCAACCGCTAAGGGAACAGCATCTTCAAATAAAAATTCATAGAGAAAACGTTCCGCCCATTCATGACCAAAATAGCTACTAAATAAGCCGGATGCTGGATCTCGGTCAGCGCTATATTGATCATAAGCTTTTTGGGCGTTGATTACCTCTTGAATTCTTTGGGGTTCTGAAATAGGTTGCGAATTTTGTAATAATTCCCAATAGAGATGAATATAGTCCTGATAAGCTGAAAATACTTTTTCTCTAACGGTGGCTGCATCGGTTTTGGCAAACAGAATATATTTAGAAAAATACTGATTTGCATCATAGAATTTCATCGGTAAATCTTGAGCTAAATCATCATATTTTTCCCAAATCGGACGCATTGGTTCAATATATTTTTTTTGATATTGTTCGTCTCGAAATAAGGGTTGAAAGTCTAAAACCACTAAGTTTTTAACTTTACCAAAAGAGAGGAAATCAATCCCTAAAATGGGTAAATCACAGTTGTAATTCGGATAAATAACACTATTAAAAATTTGAGCCGTTTCACCTGCATCAATATAGGTGTAGCGAATTTTCCGAAATTGAGGACATTCGTAGCACCAACTTTGAATCCGAGCGGGATTTTTTCCCCGTTCACTAACTTTAGACTCTAATCCGGCTGGAATAGAACGACTGACCACCTGGAAACGAGAAAAGATCTCTGCTTCTAAAAATTCCTGAAACGGCTGATACATAAAAGTTGATATGGATTTTAATGTTATCCGTTTAGATTAACGGAATCCCACCGGACTTGTCTGGCTTTGCTTAAAGAAAGTAACATTTCTTCAACTTACAAAGTTTTCCAGTACCGCAGCCACGACGCGATGATCTTCATCCTGTTTCAATGCTTCTAAGGCGGTTTCGGCTTGGGGACTGGAAAAGCGATGCAGAGCGCGAGCAACTCTCGCCCGAATTCGCCAGGAAGAATCCTTGACTTTAGATAGAAGTTGTGGTAATGCTTTTTCTCGTTGGGGGGTACTAGCGAGGAAGGCTAAACTATCAATACAGGCTTCCTGTACCGTTAGATCTTCTCCGTCAATCCCACAAACACAGATTTCTAATAGGTGTTCTGGACAGTCTAATTCTACCATTGCTCCAATAATACTTCGACGCACGAGCCAGTTGTCGTCTTGGTAAAATGCAGCGACCAGATGAGAAGCAACGGGTTGTCCAAATAGAGATAGGGAATTGCTGGCTTCGGCTCGAACATTAGCATCGCGGTCAAATTTAACCATTTGTAACAAAGCGGCTAAGGATTCTGCGGTGCGTTGTTTTCCCAAACCCATTGCGACAAAAGACCGAACTGAAAAGTCTTTTTCCTGCATTTGACTCAAGAGTAAGGGAATGGCGATTTCAGGTTCATACTGATGCAACTCTTGAATGGCTTTGAGTCGGTCTTTGGGGTCGGANNCTAGACAGGCTTTAATTTCGCTGAGTTCCATGATTTCAGGTTGAGGAGGGGAGGTATCTTGAGTATTATATAATATCAAGGGAATAATTTATCCCTTTTTTATTCTCCCTGGCATCGGTTGAATTTTTATCAAAAATCCATACAAATTTATGCAGTTAACTGAACGCGCTAAACAATTAATTCCGCTTGCTAGAATTGTGAGTTTTGAGGCTTGGAAAAATCACTACTCAGCCGAATTGATTGAGATTTTTCAACAAGCTTNNGCTGATGATCAAGGACGTTATTTAACAGATCAGGACTTAGAACTGATTGCAACGATGATTCCTGAGTCTTTATCGGCTCTCGAATCTGCTCGATTACTCAGAGATAAAGCGGATACCATTATTGAATCTGCCCGTCAAAAAGTGTTAGATGAATATCCAGGAATTGTTGAGGTTGGGGGAGATTTATATCCTCCGGCACGAGCGCAGGCTTGTTGGCGAGATTTTTGGCATTTTCTTCGTTGTATTACCTATGGAATTGCTGGAAGTTGTATTCCGTTTACATCTTCTGAAGGCTTGAATAATATGCAATTACTCTATCAAGAATTACAGGTTCCTTTACCTGCAATGATTGTGGGGTTAGAATCTTTAAAAACCTTTGGTATTGAGGAATTTAACCCGGAACAACAGATAGAATTGAGTTCTTATTTTAACCATTTAATTGAGGCGATGAGACGGTTTCAGTAATCGCTTTTTCTCTGAACAAAGGGTTCGAGTCACCAACACCAAGTTTTAGGTTTATGAGACATATAAAGATTCCTAGAGAGGCAAATGTTACGAATCTTTACGGATTATCGGGAAAATGTCTAATCTAAAACCTTGGTCTGGTATAACATTAAACGAACAGGCTTAAGTGTAGCTTTCAAGACAATTTCTGATTTTTAAATCTTAACAGCTTGTTAAGTTTCGTAACAAACTTCAGAAATCCTAATTTTCGCCAACTTATCGTGCATCGAGGAGATTGTTTCATGGTTTTTGGGCCAGCATCCCAACTGGGCGTGGGTCTATACGAAGACACCCCCCCGGTAGAAATGATTCTCGGACGTTCTGAAGAAGAAGCCGAAGCCGTGATTTGCGCGGTTTATCGGCAAATTCTGGGCAATGCCTACGTCATGGAGAGTGAACGGGCCATCGTCCCCGAATCTCAATTTAAGCGGGGAGAATTGAGTGTCCGTGAATTTGTCCGCGCTGTTGCCAAATCTGACTTGTATCGCGTTCGCTTTTTCGAGAGTTGTCCGCGTTATCGGTCTATTGAACTCAATTTCAAACATTTTCTAGGTCGCGCCCCTCGGGACTTAGAAGAAATGAGAGTGCACAGTACCCTGTTAGATACCCAAGGGTTTGAAGCGGAAATCGACTCCTATCTCGATAGCGACGAATACCAAAACGCCTATGGCGAAAACTTCGTTCCTTACTATCGGGGTTATAAAACTCAACCGGGTCAAACCATGGTTGGGTTTACCCATTTCTTTGCTCTGGCGCGGGGCGCGTCCAGTAGTGACCTCAAAGGTAGTTTGACAGGGAAAGCATCGGTGCTGAATCGATATGTGATTCAAAAAACTCCCTTAGCTATCATTCCTCCCTCTGGGGGTGCAACGGGCAATGGCTGGTCTTTCCAAGACCC
>DMPJ01000349.1:867-9690 GCA_003456035.1 Planktothrix sp. UBA8402 | reverse complement strand
TCTCAGGAATATCAGCGCATTCACCAACAAGGCGGCGTGATTGCCAGTATTACTCCGATTAGTTAATTGGGTTTGGGATTAATATCAATATCCAAAATCCAACTTTTTAATATTTTTTCTGAGGCAATAGGATTTCAGTCATCATTTATTGATGAATTGATTGCCGATTTTTTCTATATCCTATTGCCCGGACTTATTGAATTCCCTCAATCTATTTTTAGGAGATCTAAATCATGGGCGTTGTTGTCGATGCTCCCGTAGAACTGCGGACAGTGGGTTGTTCCGATGAAATTTCGACGGTGATTCGGGCTGTTTACAAACAAGTTTTAGGCAATCCCCATGTTATGGAGAGTGAACGGTTGGTGACAGCCGAATCTCAACTGGCAAATGGCAGTATCTCCGTGCGGGAATTTGTGCGTCAAGTGGCGAAATCGGAGTTTTATCGGAGTCGTTACTTTGAGTCCTGCGCCCCTTATCGGTTTGTGGAACTCAATTTTAAACATTTACTGGGTCGCGCTCCCAGTTGTCAAGCCGAACTCTCAGAACATATCCGTCGTTGTATTGAGGAAGGATATGATGCTGAAATTGATTCCTATCTCGATAGCGAAGAATATCAAGATCAGTTCGGAGAAATGATTGTTCCCCATTATCAAGGGGCAAAAACTCAGGTGGGACAAAAACAGGTCAACTATAACCGTACTTTGTCTTTATATCAGGGCTATGCGGGAGTTGATAGTGCTTTTACGGCTTCTCGCTTGGTGGAAGCGGTGGCTACAAACAGTGGCAATAAAATTCAGTTGCCTAGTTCTGGCGGCCGTTTAGGGGCTTATCAAGATGCCACTGAAAAGACGTTTAAAATTGTCGTCAAGGGGTCTAAATTTGACGCTCCCCGTCGGTTTAGCAATACCGTGTATGTGGTTTCTGGGGCGAATATGACTCCCCAAATTCAGCGCATTCATCGGAGCGGTGGCAAGATTATTAGCATCAATGAAGTTTCCTAATTCCGTTTGATTCTCATAGAATTAATTCGGAATTAAGAATTAACAAGTAATTCTTGAACAGTTGGGTGTTGAACACTCAGCACCCAACACTCAATAAAATCACCTGTAGCGAGGAAGAATAACAATGACAACTTTAACTCCAAGTTTCACATCGGAACGCCTAGAATTACGTCCTAATACAACAGAAGAAGATTTACAAGTGATTATCCGAGCCGTTTATAAACAGGTCTTGGGTAATGCTCATTTGTTGGAAAGTCAACGGAATCAAACGGCAGAATCTTTACTGCGAAATCGAGATTTAACCGTGCGGGGTTTTGTGCGGGCAATCGCTCAATCCGAACTTTACAAATCTCTGTTTTTTGANNGTTTATTGAGTTAAACTGTAAGCATTTATTGGGACGGGCACCGTTAGATCAAGCGGAAATTTCTGCTCATGTTCAAATTTGTATTTCACAAGGTTACGCAGCAGAAATTGATTCTTATCTCGATAGTGCAGAATATCTGAACAACTTCGGAGAAAATTGTGTTCCCTATCCTCGCAGTAACACCACACAAACGGGGATTAAAAATGTTGTCTTTAATCGGACAATCAATTTATTAGGTGGTGCCGCTACCAGTGACAGTGAACACCAATCTAAATTAATTTCCAGTGTTGCTACCAATTTACCCCAAAAAATCAAGGTGTCTTCCTTGGGTCAAGGTGGCGCTCAAGAAAAGCGGTTTCGGATTGTGGTAACAAAAGGCGTAAATTCGCTGTCAAAACTGGCGAATAAGACCTGCTGTGTCAGTTATTCCCAACTGTCTCAAAATATTCAAAATATTCAGAAGACTGGGGGTAAAATTCTCAGTATTACTGAGATGGTCTAACTGTTGAATTTTGGGGGAATCTTCACCCCTAAAATTGAACCTGTGGGTTGTTAAAACTGACAAGGGTTAGGTTTTAATTACCCACATTGAAAATCGTTGTTGGTCTTGTGTGTTCGCTGATACTCTTTTTATTTTCTGCATGGATATTGCTGAATTTGTTGAACAGTCTTTAGGACGATGGCGTTCACAACGGAGCGCTCATCATCTGGCTTTTAGTCACTTTGAAGCTGTTACTTCTATTATTGATATTGTGCCTTTAGAAGAACAGGATTCTGATGTAATTGCCTTGTGTCATTCTTATCAGATTGATCCTGAATCTTCTACTCATCCTTTTCGGATGACTTGGGAGGGAGAATCGGATTGGGAGGAGGGAAATATCATTAAAGGAACAACGATTTTAGTTCCTATTCCCGATCAAAATGACTTTACAAAAGGTCAATTATTGCGGGATCAAGGCTATGCAGAAACCATTCCTTCTGTGGGAGATTATCAGATTAATCCAGAAGGGGTTTTTACGCTGTTAANNCGAGCGATGGCTGAAGAAAGAATTTGGTTTGCTACTCCGAATCTGCGATTTCGAGTTTCATTAATTAGAACCAGTGCTGGAACTGGAGTGGTAACGGCTTCTTTTTCTTCCGAAATCCGAGATTTAAAACAAGAATAAACGATGAGCTTAATCCCACGTTTTTCTCGATGTATCGCTGGGGATTTTAGCAATGCTAAACAAACGATTGCTGACCCTAAAAATTTTGCTCATATTCGGATTTTTTTTCGGCCTTTACCCTGGGAATTTTTTCAAGGCATTGGTTTTTACTCTGAGCAAACTTATGATTATGATCTGTGGAGTCCTTATCGTCAAGGATTGCATAGATTAGTTGAACAAAACGATGAAATTTATATTGAAAATTATGGGATAAAAGACGCTTATTTGTACGCTGGAGCCGGACACAATCTGGATATTTTACGAACATTGACTCCAATTGTCACCGAACGTCGTTATCACTGTTCGATGATTTTTCAACCTTGTGAAAATGGATTTCAAGGACGGGTTGAAGGGAATCAGTGTTTAATTGAACGCAATGGTCGTCAAACCTATTTAGTTAGTGATGTGGAACTCACAGAAACGACTTGGGTGAGTTTAGATCGAGGCATGGATATTAATACCGATGAACAGGTTTGGGGATCGGTACATGGCCCTTTAAGGTTTGAGAAACGACAAAGTTTTGCGGATGAACTTCACCGCGAGGAAGGAATAATTTTTTTGTAGATTGACACCAAAATGAATAATAAAAACAATGTTACCTCCAGTCGCTCGAAAAAAAATGGAGGCATGGATTCGGAGTCGCCATTTGATTTTTTTAGATAATTTTTTGATTTTTGAAACCTTAGATTATTCAGCCATTGAAAGATTTGAATCTTGCATCGCTAGTTTGAATGGAACTTTTATTTCTGTGGCGATCAAGGAAAAAATTTGGATGGGAAACCATCGACAGGTGATTCTTTATCAAGCCAAGGCTTATTTAGCTGTTCCTAATCATCAATTAAAACAATATTGGATTAAGTATGGAGCATTTTATACTCGGTTTGATCAACAATTCTAAATGTTTTATAAAAAAGGTTTACTAGAAGTCACCGAATCTGAGAAAATCTGAATAGATCCCAATCTAAATTATCAAAATATGACAGAACAAACCGAAATCACTAGCACAGAACCTGTTGTTTCTGACGAATTAGCAGAAGTTATTCAGGAACTAGAACAGTATCGAGAACGCCTCCTGAATGAAACGTTGACTGCGGCGCAACGGGCTAAAATGTCCAAGACAAAGGCAATGGCACAACTAGAGCCGATCTTGGCTCAAATTGATGCCAAACTTGAGGAACTCCGCAGCCAACAGGCGATGGTGAGTGTTGAGAATTAAGTTATCCCACTTGATCTGTATATATGTCTAACTCGGAAACTTTATCTGGAAATGATGCTGTTGTCCTGTCTCCTGAAGAAACAGATATTTTGTTGGCGAGGGTGAATCAACAGTTAGCCGCTAACGGTTTTGACTCTAGCGACCTTACCCTAATCAAACAAATGGTGGAGTGTCTAGGGGATACACGGGGGATGGTAAGACTGGGTTTTGCGGAAGCGTTGGGTCAAGTGGGAAAACCTGCTGTTCCCTTTTTACTAACTGCGCTGGCTAATCATCCCAACCCGGTTGTCCGAAGGGCTGCGGCAAAAACCTTAACGTTGATTGCTGACCCGGAAGCGGTTCCGATTTTAATCAAAGCGTTGTTAGAGGATGAGGATACGGTGGTCAAAGGTTCCGCAATTGGGGCATTAGCGGGTACAGGAGCCGCATCTGTCCCACCTCTATTAGAGATTTTGGCGTCCCCGGATTCCCCAGAAAGCACGAAAGGACACGCGGCTTGGGCCCTGGCTTTTATTGGGCCAGCCGCAAAAGAGATTTTATATCGGGAAATTCATTCTGATTCCCCAGAAGTGCGGATGGCGGTGGTGGGGGCGATCGCTAAAATGGCTGAAGAACAACCGGACTCGGAAGCATCGGAGATGCTCTTCCAAGCTTTAGAGGATGTTGATTCAGAGGTTCGCTGTGAAGCAATCGCCGCTTTAGGAAATATCAGCTATGCAGCTGCGATTCCCCGGTTGATGGAGTTATTGCAGCATCAAGATGGAGAAAGTCGGAAAGGGGTAGCGATGGCTTTGATGAAGATGGGGGATGAAGTTAAAGATCAAGGTGCAATGGAATTGCTGAATACGGCATTGATTCAGGAAACTGACCCCACGGTGCAACGGGCGATGCAGTTAGCAATTTCTCATCTGAGGCGGGATTAAGGACGGAATTGGATTTTTCCTCTAAGTATTTTCACTTAGCAAAAATGCGATAATGATGAAAAGCAGACTGTGTTTTTTACCTAAGACATTGTTCGTAATAAATTTTAACGCAACAAATAGCGACGGCGTTGTATAACCAATATCTGAAGGGCAAAGATAACAGCCAAATGTTAGTCTCCCAACAATTGATTAACATTTGATTAAAAAAGTTTAATGTCCTTTCATAAAATGATGTAAAATTTCTAAGGTTCCTCTAAGTAAGGCCACTGTTACTTCAAAAACAGTAACAGTAGCCAAACAAGAGAGACTCTCAAGAGTCAGGATCGGGAAAACCCATCATTTCACTTTGAGTCGAAAACAAAGTTAAGCAAGTCAAGTAGGAGATTGATCCATGTTTGATGCCTTTACCAAGGTGGTTTCTCAAGCTGATACCCGCGGCGAAATGTTAAGCCCCGGCCAGATCGATGCTCTCGGCCAAATGGTTGCCGAAAGCAACAAGCGTTTAGATGCCGTTAACCGCATCACTGGTAACGCTTCTGCCATTGTTGCTAACGCTGCTCGCGCTTTATTTGACGAGCAAGCCCAATTGATCGCTCCTGGCGGTAATGCTTACACTCACCGTCGTATGGCTGCTTGCTTACGCGACATGGAAATTATTTTGCGTTATGTCACCTACGCAGTCTTCGCCGGAGATGCTAGCGTTCTTAATGATCGTTGCTTGAACGGTCTGCGTGAAACCTACCTGGCTCTGGGCGTTCCCGGTGGTTCCGTCGCCGTTGGCGTTGGCAAAATGAAAGCTGCCGCTCTGGCTATCGTTAACGATCCCGCAGGAATTACTCCTGGAGATTGTAGCGCTCTGGCTTCTGAAGTCGCCAGCTACTTTGATCTGGCTGCGGCTGCTGTCGCCTAATTTTTCAAAAATTAGATTTTCAAAACTCCATAGAAGTCTAATTAAACGACTTCAATCTGTACCTAAATTTTGTAAACCCATAGGGAGATAACTCAAGCATGAAAACCCCCCTGACTGAAGCGGTAACAACCGCCGATTCTCAAGGCCGTTTCCTGAGCAGCACTGAACTGCAAGTGGCTTTCGGACGTTTCCGTCAAGCCAAAGCTGGTTTAGAAGCCGCCAAAGCTCTAAGCGCCAAATCTGACAGCCTGATCAGCGGTGCTGCCAAAGCAGTGTATAACAAATTCCCTTATACCACCACAATGCAAGGGCCCAACTACGCTTCTAGCGAAAAGGGTAAAGCCAAATGCGCTCGTGACATCGGTTATTACCTCCGTCAAGTCACCTATTGCTTAATTGCCGGTGGTACAGGCCCTATGGACGAGTACCTGATTGCTGGTGTTGATGAAATCAACCGGACTTTTGAACTGTCTCCTAGCTGGTATGTGGAAGCTCTGAAATATATCAAAGCTAACCACGGTCTGAGTGGCGACGCAGGTGTTGAAGCCAACTCCTACATCGACTATGCTATCAACGCTCTGAGCTAGATTTAGCACGTTTGATGCCCGGAACGGTAAATAGCTGTTAGCAACTGGGTTAACGGTTGTTTAACGCTCCGGGCATCTTTGTTTATTGTGGTTGTTATCCAAGATTAACAAAGTTTTTCTTTTTTTGTCTTGTCTGTTTTGAAAATCTCTTACGGAGCATAAGGATATGGTTGGCTTGCTTGAGGGAGGCCGACTTGGTATCCGGGCCTTTGAAGAAACAAAACCCGTAGAACTGCGCCCCAACTACAAGGAAGCAGACGTGCAAACCGTGATTGTGGCAGCATATCGTCAGGTGATGGGCAACGAACACCTGATGTCGCGGGAACGGCTCACTAGCGCGGAATCTTTACTGCGCCTAGGACAAATTACCGTTCGGGATTTTGTCAGAGCTATTGCTTTATCCGAGGTTTACCGGACTAAGTTTTTTTACTCTAATTCTCAGACTCGGTTTATTGAGTTAAATTACAAACATCTGCTCGGTCGCGCCCCTTACGATGAGTCAGAGATTGCGTTTCACGTCGATCTCTATGTCAGCGAAGGCTATGAGGCAGAAATCAACTCTTACCTGGACTCTCAAGAATATCTGGATAATTTTGGGGAAAATATTGTTCCGTATTATCGGGGCTTTTCTACCCAGGATGGACAGAAAACCGTTGGTTTCAACCGCTTGTTTACCCTCTATCGTGGGTATGCCAGCAGCGATCGCGCCCAAAACCAAAAGCAAAGTCGCTTAACTTGGGAATTAGGTCGGAATTTGGCTGCTCCGATTCAGACACCTGATAGCGGTCAAAGTCTAGCAGGTACGACTGGCGGCAGTCGTGGACAACTCTACCGCCTGACTGTCATGCAAAAAGCAACACAGTCTCTGCCACAAGTGCGCCGTACCAACACTGAATATACCGTACCCTATGACCAACTGTCTACTCAGTTGCAGCGAATTCATCGCGCCGGGGGACGGGTGATGAGAATTACTTTGGCGTAATCTCATTGATTTGAACCTTAATGCCAGTTTGTGTCTGAGGATTTAGGGTTCGGGCTGACTGTTAAAAAGGCATCCTTGGACTCTATTCCTCTGACTAACAAACATTCAACAGAGAATCAATGCACGCTACAATCGCAACTTGATTCTCGGTCATGTTCTTAAATATAAGAGGAGGATTTTAGGTGGCTATTACAACAGCAGCATCTAGGCTAGGAACCAGTGCATTCCAAGAAACGCCTCGTGTTGAACTGCGACCAGATTGGACTCGGGACGATGCTCAACAAGTGATTCGCGCCACTTATCGTCAACTCTTGGGTAACGATTATTTAATGAGTTCCGAGCGTCTGAAAAGTGCTGAGTCTCTGTTGTGCGATGGTAGCATCAGCGTGCGGGAGTTTGTCCGTTCTGTGGCTAAATCAGAACTGTACAAAACCAAGTTTTTCTACCCGAATTTCCAAACCCGTGTAATTGAACTCAATTACAAACATTTACTAGGTCGCGCTCCTTATAATGAATCCGACGTGGTTTTCCACTTGGATTTATATCAAAATCAAGGCTATGACGCTGATATTGATTCCTATATTGATTCAGTCGAATACCTAGAAAACTTTGGGGAAAATGTGGTTCCCTACTATCGCGCCTTTGAATTTCAACAGGGACAAAGAAGCGTCGGTTTTACTCGGATCTTCCGGTTGTATCGCGGTTATGCCAATAGCGATCGCTCTCAATTAGACGGGAATTCGTCTCGCTTGGCTAAAGAACTTGGTCAAAACAGCACTTCTCCTATTGTTGGCCCCTCCGGTGGTAGCGGAGGTTGGTCTTATCGTTCCTCCGGTCAAGGTGTAGTCCCGACTACGGGATTCAGTACAGGTGGAGTTTTAGGACAATCTGATCGTAGCTATCGGGTTGAAGTCGCTGGAATTGTTGAGCGTCGATATCCTAAAGTGCGTCGCAGCAGCAAGTCCTTTATTGTTCCTTACGAACGCCTATCTCCTCTACTTCAGGAAATTCAACGCCAAGGTGGTAAAGTCGCCAGTGTTACACCTGTTTAGAACTGTTTTTTTTTGAAAACCAGGGGGTGCTGATTAGCAATCCCTGTTTATTTTGTTTGTACAACTTTATTAGATTAATTCAAAACAATGTTAGGTCAAGTTGCAGTAGGTAATTCAGCCGCTTCCCCATCGGGAAGTCGCTTTTTTCGTTATGAAGTTGTGGGTTTACATCAATCGGGTGAAACCGACAAAACTGATTATTCTATTCGTTCCAGTGCCAGCCAGTTCATCATTGTTCCCTACAGCCGCATGAACCAAGAAATGCAGCGTTTAACGCGGCTGGGTGCAAAAATTGTTAGTATTCAACCTTTAACTTCCGAGGTAGGACAACCTTAAACTTCCGAGGCAGAATAA
This sequence comes from Planktothrix sp. UBA8402, assembly GCA_003456035.1. GTDB lineage: Bacteria > Cyanobacteriota > Cyanobacteriia > Cyanobacteriales > Microcoleaceae > Planktothrix. The sequence goes on along the minus strand of DMPJ01000349.1, from coordinate 1,095 downwards.
TTGCTATTATTCTCTAATTAGGTTGATCGAAGTTAAAAACTGAATTTAATGATTTAACAGACTTTAGTTTAATTTAAACATTAATATTTGTGGTTAGGTGTTTTAAATCTGAAACATCTAACCCTTTTTTATTCTCTGAATAAAATATTTATATTTTGATCAAGTTCTTGACATCTAGGCTGAGAGAGATTAAGGTGGGGTTAAATTAAAATTAACATCGGGTTATCT
>DMPJ01000349.1:0-858 GCA_003456035.1 Planktothrix sp. UBA8402 | reverse complement strand
TAGTCAGTTATTCCAATACATCCAATGGGGTTAATCAAGACATAATAGAATTAAAAGCCTCTATTTATCCCTGGAAAATTACTCGATATCTACTCACAGTTGTAGGAATTCTGGTCTTATTATCAGTGCTAGGTCATGTCGCCCTTTATTTGTTACCTAGTTTCCCTATGCGGAATTTATTTGCCTATAAGTTTGCACTCAATGAAGAACAGAATTTTCCGACTCTATATTCTGCATTAGCTGTTTTCTTCTGTTCAGTTTTGTTTGCCATTATTGCCTTTGTCAAAACAAATCTTAAAGATTACTATCGTTGGTCTTGGCAAGGACTCTCTGTGATCTTCCTCTATCTTTCTATGGATGAGCTTTTAGGTTTGCATGAAAGCTTTTCCAACCCCCTTCATAAACTGGGTATTAATGGAATTTTACACAATGCTTGGGTAATTCCGGGTGCGGTGGCTGTGATTATATTTATGATCATCTTTTATAAGTTTTTCTTGCACTTGCCTCGGTACATGAAACGTTTGTTTTTAATCGCTATGATTGTCTTTATTGGCGGTGCTTTTTTTGTAGAAGTTATCGGTGGATATTATAAATTTATTCATGGAGAAAAAAATATAGGCTATGCCTTAATAACGACGGTTGAAGAAGTTATGGAAATGTTAGGGGTAGTGGTGTTAATTCATGCCCTCTTAACTTACATAACTCAATTAGAAATTCTTCAAATTAATTTGAGTTTTAATTTAACTCGAAAAAATTCGGGTGTCATCGACCATTGAGTTGAACTTGAATCTTGATTTCCCCTTGATTGCTGAATCCTGCTATGATCAATAAGGTTGAAAACAATACGCTTGAACCTAT
>DMPJ01000563.1:3167-5477 GCA_003456035.1 Planktothrix sp. UBA8402 | reverse complement strand
CTCCCCCTGCTCCCCCAACTCCCCTATGGCTTCTCTGGCTCGAAAAAACCTATTTGAAGATATTCCCCGTTTTTTAGTAGCTCAAGCTGGGATTATGTTTGCTGTTAGTTTAGTGACGATTCAAAATGGGATTTTAACCGGGTTTATTCGGTCTTCTTCTATATTAATTGATCACTCAAAAGCAGATATTTGGATTGCTTCTGAAGACATGATTCACTTAGAATTACNNATGACCCAAGCTCAAACTGTTGATGGCGTTGAACTAGCCGAAGCCTTTATTTTTAGAAATGCCCGTTGGCGTGATCCCCTAGAGAATAAAATCCATGCCGTTACCGTAGTTGGTTCCGATCCCGATGGAGAATTATTTGCCCCTTGGAATATAATTAAAGGAGATGCCAAAGCCTTAAAAAATCCTTATACAATTATGGTTGATGAGAGCAAATTAGACGGTCTAAAAATTAAAAATATCGGTGATATTGCTAAACTCGGAGGCTTAGAAGCCAAATTAGGAGGAATTACCCAGGGAACCCAATCTATTGTTAGTAATAGTTTTATATTCACCTCTTTAAAAAATGCTAATGCTTATGTTAATAGCCCCGTAAAAACTCAAACCCTGTGCCAACTTCAAAATGATGATTTACAATGTACTCAAAGTTATGAAGATCAATCTTCTAATCAAAAACCTGTTAATTCTCCTCCCCCAAGACCGTTAAATTTAGCCGATCCGATTACTTATGTTTTAATTAAAGCCAAACCCGATCAAAACTTGACTCAACTCAAGCAAAAATTAGAGGATACTTTACCCGATGATGTTCAAGTTTTTACCCGGGAAGAAATGTCAATGGTGATGCAAACTTTTTGGCAAAAACGCACCGGAGTTGGATTTGTTCTCAGTTTGGGGGCGGCGGTAGGAGTATTAGTTGGGATGGTAGTTGTGGGACAAATCCTTTATTCCTCCGTCACCGACCACTTAAAAGAATTTGGGACTCTGAAGGCGATGGGAGCGTCCGACTGGGTGATCTACGGGATTATTTTAGAACAAGCCCTGTGGATGGCAGTTTTAGGTTATATTCCGGGTATGGCTCTATGTTTTGGTGTCGCTTATTGGGCGGGTGCGACCCAAGGAATTTTGATTTTAATTACCCCGTTATCTGCTTTGGGAGTATTCTGGTTAACGGTTGTAATGTGTACCGGATCGGCATTTTTCGCCATTCAGAAAGTCACTAAAGTTGATCCGGCGATTGTGTTTAAAGCTTGATAGAATTGAGATTTTATGGCTCGATTCAGTAAGATCATAGGCAATTGAGAACGTTTAAGTTTAGAATAGTAAAACTAAACTGTTTAAGCTAGTTCATGTTTCATATCCCTTTTCCAAAATTACCCAATTTCTTCAGTAAACTGACAATACTCCATTGTAATTAGTCTGAGAAACCCGTTGATTATTGTTATAAACCCACATCATAATTAAGTTGAAATGATGAGACGCACTCAAATTACTCAGACAAAAAAATCTACTGCATACTATTCACCTAATGGGTTGGTTGGGGCGAATTCTACAAAATTGATTTTAAGTGACATAGAGATTAATCAACCCGCCCCAATTGCTATCCAATCTTGTGGTGTGGAAATGGCTTATAAATCCGGGCGACAAAGTGTTCAAGTCCTGCACAATATAAATTTAGAAGTCGAACAAGGTGATATTCAACTATTAATGGGGCCAAGTGGATCGGGTAAAACCACATTGCTATCAATTATCGCGGGACTTTTAACCCCTACGGCTGGAAAGGTATTTTTATTAGGTGAAGAAATTACCAAATTGTCTCGGACTAAATTAGCAGAATTTCGTTTACATAATATTGGTTTTATTTTCCAAGGATTTAATTTATTTCCCGCTTTAACGGCTTTAGAAAATGTGGAATTAGCCCTCCATCTTAAAGGAATTAAAGGAAAAACCGCTAGANNAGCACTCCATCTCAAAGGAATTAGGGGGAAAACTGCTAGAGAAGAAGCAAAAACTCGCTTAGAACAGGTGGGTTTGCAAGATAAAATTCATCTGTTACCCCAGGATTTATCCGGGGGGCAAAAACAACGGGTAGCTGTGGCGCGAGCATTAACAGGAGAGCCTCCATTAATTATGGCCGATGAACCCACCGCCGCCTTAGATTCTACCAGTGGTCGGGGAGTAATTGATCTGTTAAAAACCTTAGCCAAACAAGGAAATACAACGGTATTAATGGTGACACATGATCCCCGAATTATGGATGTGGCTGATAGTATTTTAACCTTAGAAGATGGCAAGATTAAAAATTA
>DMPJ01000563.1:0-3119 GCA_003456035.1 Planktothrix sp. UBA8402 | reverse complement strand
CGAGCGTCCTCGCTCGCTAGAATTGATCAGCGTCCTCACTCGCTAGATTATATTCCATCCCTTAATTATTCCCCATAATTTCCCCTTTTTAATGGGGTTAGGGGGGATCATCTGTAGCATCTATAATTGGATTTCATAAGCTTATGTGGTGCGTGCGCTGCGCTTACACACCCTACGGTGTGGAGAGAATAATGCTTAGAAATTTGATAATTAGGGTAGATAATTAGAATTGATAATATCTTCTAAAGAAAATGGCGATTCAAGGGGAAATAAATCAGGGGGTAGTTGATATTTTTGTAACGTATAGATTCTAGCTTTATCATAACAATCAAGGAATATTTCATCTAACAAATTCCTTAAACTGGGACTATCTTCTAAGGATAAATTCATTTGTAATCGTTGTTCTACAATGGTATTGCGCCATCCTCTAGCATTATATTCTTTTTCGCTTTGCCAATAGTTTAATTTTAACAAATGTTCAATTAATACAATTAGTCGGTTTTTTACTTCTTTTTTCTCACTTCTTCCCATACTATCAATTTCCTCAATTAAATTATTAATATCCACCTGATTAAATTTGCCTTCTTGCAATAGTTGAGAAGTTTGAAGTAACCATAAATAATAATCTTGTTCATATAAAGTGTTGTTTTGAGATAAAGTTTCCATCGCATTAACCCTTTTGTTTAAAAGTCTGTTAATCATAACATAAATAATACTTATCCTCAAGAATGGGGGGATTTTACCCAATTCAATTAAATATGGTATAATCAACAATAGACAAAACTTAATTTTATTTCGCTTCTCATGTTGAATATTCCTAAAATCCTCGCCCAAGAACTATCTCTTAAATCCTTTCAAGTAGAAAACGCCCTACAACTATTTTCTGAAGGAGCAACCATTCCTTTTGTAGCGCGATATCGGAAAGAAATCACGGGTTTATTAGATGAAATTCAACTGCGAGATATCTCAGAACGTTATACCTATTTAACGGAATTGGAAGACCGAAAAAAAAGTATTTTAGAAGCGATCGCATCCCAAGAAAAACTCACCGATGAACTGCGAGAAAAAATCGAAACCTGTTTACAAAAAACCGAACTAGAAGATTTATATTTACCCTATAAACCCAAACGCAGAACTCGCGCTACCGTTGCTAGAGAAAAAGGATTAGAAACCCTAGCTCAATTTATTGCTAATTTTAATCAACCCAATTCCCCAACCTTTGCTTTAGAAGCAGAAGCCGAAAAATATATCTCTGAAGAAAAAGGCGTTAAAACCGTTGAAGATGCCCTAAATGGAGCTTCTGATATTTTAGCAGAAATGGTGTCAGAAAAAGCCAATTTACGAGCCTATTTAAGAGCATATTTAATGAATCGAGGGGTATTTGTTTCCCTGGTCAAAGAGGACTATCCCGAAGGGACAACTAAATTTGAAATGTACCGCCAATATCGAGAAAATGTACAGGATATTAAACCCCATAATTTGTTAGCATTATTGCGGGGAGAAACGGAAGGAATCTTAAAAGTTGAGATTGAATTTGATCAAGATTTTGTTCTATCTTATTTAGAATCCCAGGAAATTAAAACCAAAAATCCGATGATTAGAAAATTCTATCAACCAATGTTAAAAGATGCTTTTAATCGGTTAATGAAAACATCTTTAATCAGTGAAGTAAGAAGCGATCGCAAAACCTACGCCGATTTAGAATCAATTAAAACCTTTGAATCGAATTTAAGAGAATTATTACTCGCCTCCCCGGCGGGAATGAAACCAACATTAGCCATTGACCCCGGGTTTAGAACCGGGTGCAAAGTTTCAGTATTATCAGAAACCGGAAAATTCTGTGAATATCATACCATTTTCCCCTATCAAGCGGCAGGTCAACGTCAAGAAGCAGCGAAAAAAGTTAAACAATTAATTGATAAATATAAAATCGAATTAATCGCTATTGGAAATGGCACCGCTGGGCGAGAAACCGATGAATTTATAACGGAAATTATCGCTAAATTAGAGCGAAAACCGATAAAAGTTATGGTGAATGAATCCGGTGCATCCATTTATTCCGCCAGTGATGTAGCGCGGCAAGAATTTCCCGATTTAGACTTAACGGTGCGGGGTGCAATTAGTATCGGAAGACGGTTACAAGATCCCCTAGCAGAATTAGTTAAAATCGATCCAAAATCCATTGGTGTCGGACAATATCAACACGATGTAGATCAGAAATTATTAAAGAAAAAACTCGATGATACCGTCGAAAGTTGTGTTAACTATGTGGGAGTGGAATTAAACACCGCCTCTAAAGAATTATTGACTTTTGTATCAGGAATTACCCCAACAGTTGCTCAGAATATTGTCAATTATCGCAATGAAAATGGGGCTTTTAAAACCCGAAAAGAACTGTTAAAAGTCGCTAAATTAGGCCCGAAAGCATTTCAACAAGCTGCGGGATTTTTAAGAATTCGAGGGGGTGTTAATCCTTTAGATAATACCGCAGTTCACCCCGAAAGTTATGCGGTTGTGGAAATTATGGCGAAGGATGTAGGCGTTACCTTAAATAATATTAGTCAATTTAAGGATAAAATTAAATCCGTTAAACTGGATAAATATGTTACTGATACCATCGGAATTCCTACCTTAAAAGACATTATTAGCGAATTAGAAAAACCCGGACGAGATCCCCGGGCTGAGTTTAAATATGCCACCTTCAAAGAGGGAATTAAAGAAATAACCGATTTAAAAATCGGAATGGAATTAGAAGGAAGTGTGACCAATGTAGTTGCTTTTGGTGCATTTGTTGATATTGGAGTCCATCAAGATGGGTTAGTTCATATTTCCCAAATCGCTGATCAATTTGTCGATGATCCGAATAAATTTGTTAAAGTGGGACAAGTTGTTAAAGTGCGAGTTATGGAAATTAATGAGAAGTTAAAACGGATTAGTTTAACCATGAAATTGTAAGGAATTAGTTAAAAATTACTCTGAATTAGGGTAAAAGTTAAGTTTGATTGAATCTCAACTTTTACCCTAATTTATAATAATAGCGATCGCCTTTAATTACAGGAAAACCTATGAATTCAACCACCCATAAACAAACAATATAATGTAATGTAGGGGCGGGTTCG
>DMPJ01000474.1 GCA_003456035.1 Planktothrix sp. UBA8402 | reverse complement strand
GGCTAGGATATTGTCGCTGGCTAGAATATACAGCTTAACCGTTTAAACCGCTACACCTCCCCATAATTAACGGTTTTTAGTCTTTTTCAAAAAAAAGTTGATTTTTAAGTCATTTTTACAAAAAATTGTTAGAATAGAGAAAGGTGAGCGATCGCNNATGAATCAAGAAGATTGTTTAGCCGTTTATCAGGCACTTGTAGAGATGCTAAACTCTATAAAATTGGGGTGGGTAACCGAACAAGTTGCCGACGTAATTAGTGCCGGAAAAACTACCGAAGAATTGGTATCAGGACGGAAATCTCCTGATTTAAAGTTAAATTATTATACACCCCAAGAACAACTATTCCTTTTAATTAATGCCATTGAAAAATCGGTCATTAATACCGGAGAAATCGAAACGGAAATCATGGATATTTTCCGCCATGAAAGCCAAAATAGTGATTTAAAACCGGAATTGAGATTTACCTCCTCCATGGAGGGACAAGGTACACTGTTTAAATATAGTATTGAATCTGTTAATAGCCGCAAAGAACACCGCCAAGAATTAAAAAAATTGCTGGAACAATTACGTCAGGAGATGGAAACCAATGTCGATTAATACCGCTTTATTGGATAATATCAATCAACAGTTAAAACAAAGTTTAAATCCCGATTTTCAAACCGTTAGAGATATTGAGGATTGGTTTAAATTCTACATTTTCAATATTATTATCAAAGCCGCTCGGAATGAAGGAGCCTTAGTTTATTATCAAGATGTTTTGAAACGAAATCCAGAAACCTTAGTCTTTCGTAGACGGGCAGGACAAATTTATGATCTGACCCAATCCTATACCCACGCTGTGATTGAATTTGAACAAAAACCGCCTTTAGAAATTCATTTAGGAGTTAAAATTCATGGTCGTTTAAGAGTATTATATGATAGTGATGTTTGTGTTTTATATAAAATGGAAGCCGAGAGTTGTCGGACGAATAAGAGAGAACCCCGCGCCTCTCGAATTTTTATCGCCATAGACTGTCAACATTACGCCTCAGAATTGCCCTTAGAATTTGCTCAGGCTTTTATTGCCTTTTCTTCGGAATTAAGGGTATCTGGGGATTGTTATTTTGTCTCTAATAGTTCTTCTAATTCAGTTGCAAAACTCCTAGCAAGTCGCAAACGAAAATGGGAATATGATATTGTTCCTAGTGAAACCAATAATGTCAATCGGTTAATGTATGAATTTCAGACAAAATTTAAAGATTTCAAAGCCAGAAGTTAGCCAAATGTCCCCGAATCTGCAACAATGGTAAAATCCCTGATCGGAATAGATTGGGGAAGGTTGTTTTTTTAGTACAGTTGGAACAGTTGGGATATGAAACTTTATCGTTCAATTTTGGCTTGTGTCTTAGCCCTGGTGACAACTTTTGTGGTCGGTTGCAGTTCTCCAAAAACCGCAATTCCCACCACCTACACGCCAACTCAAATTCAACAAATTCAAAAACATAACACTGATATTGTAGCTCTGCGCGATCGCCTAACTACCGAACTTCCTCGGTATATTAGCGCTCAGAATTGGGTACAAGTGGATAGCTTTATTCATGGGCCATTGGGATCATTGTTGCAAGAAATGAATTATATTACTAAAAATTTATTGCCCGATGTCCAGCCTAAAGCGAGTAAATTGTCCAGACAAGTGTTTGAAGATTTAGTTGAAGTTTCCAAAGCCGTAAAAAACCGGGATACTGTGCAAGCGGCGTCAGGATATCAGCAAGCACTCAAAGATTTAGATTCATTTTTGAGTTTAGTTCCTAACGCGTAATCAAACCAAATATTTTCTTGTTGCGTTGTTGCGCTTTAGCCCTCTAATTTGTTGTGCTTTGGCGCTATTTCTAGGGGCTAAAGCATCGACAACGGATAAGAGTGGGGGCTGGAGCATCGACAACGTTTTTTTAAGATTTTTTTATGAATCATATTGTTATTATTGGTTGTGGTGTAGTCGGGGCAACAATTGCTTATGAACTCTCCCAAAATCCAGATTTAAAAATTACTGTTATTGATCAAAATCCTCCGGCTCAAGCTGCAACCGGAGCATCCTTGGGGGTTTTGATGGGAATTATTAGCCAAAAAAAGAAGGGGCGGGCGTGGCAACTGCGACAGTTAAGTATGCAGCGTTATGAAAGTTTAATTCCTGAATTAGAAGCAATTACGGGCAAAATTATTCCTTTTAATCGTCAAGGTATTTTATTATTATCTTATGCCCAAGATGAATTAGAAAAATGGCAAAATTTAATCAATTTACGCCGGGATCAAGGGTTTGAATTGTATTGGTTAGATCAAGATCAAGTTAAGGTTAAATATCCCCAGATTAATCCTGAAAAAGTGGTGGGTGCGGTATATTCTCCCCAGGATCGACAAGTTGATCCAACAGCCTTAACTTTAGCGTTAGTCGAGGCTGCTAAAAGTCGAGGTGTAACTTTTCAATTCGGAATAAAAGTAGAATCTTTGGAAATAGTAAAAACGGCAAATAATCAGCAAGTTTGTCAACAGATAAAAACCAGTACAGGAGAATTAAATATTGATTGGGTGGTGGTAGCTGCGGGTTTAGGGACAACGCCGTTAATTTCTGATATTCCTAGAGAAAATAATCGGGAAAAATTGATTAATATTCGTCCAGTTTTAGGACAGGCGTTGCAAGTTCGCTGTTTGGAAACCTTGGGAAATTTAGGATTTGAACCTGTAATTACGGGCAATGATATTCATATTGTACCTTTAGGAAATGCAGAATATTGGATCGGGGCAACGGTGGAATTTCCCCAACACGGGGATGAGATTTTAGCTAATTCTGAACTATTGGATTTAGTCTTAAAAGGTGCGATCGCCATCTGTCCGGCTTTGGAAAATGCCACTATTATTAAGCAATGGTCGGGGTTACGTCCCCGTCCTGACGGCATTCCTGCCCCGGTGATTGGAAATTTACCAGGGTTTAATAATATTCTATTAGCCACTGGACATTATCGCAATGGTGTGTTATTAGCACCAGCAACGGCTGATCAAATTCGGGGGATGTTGATGGTTGAGGGTTAAAAAAAGCTGCGATCGCCGATTATCCCAAATAAATCAGCCCTAAGCAGGGTGACACAATTCCCCTAAATCCCTGAAAGCCACATAAGTATAAATACTCGATACAGGTTTTTTAAATAAAGCTGTATCTTACGTTACAAAATTTTAAGATTTTTACCCATTTCATCCACTTTCAATCAAAGCAACTATATAATAGAGGGGTAAGCACAAAAGATTATCTAAAAAAGTCCATGTTAAACACAAACCTACGCAGAAACTCCATTAAACTGTCCGACGTCCATCG
>DMPJ01000361.1:8548-13246 GCA_003456035.1 Planktothrix sp. UBA8402 | reverse complement strand
CCTATTGCCTATTCCCTATTCCCTTCTACAGCTAACTGCCAACCCCACAACGAGCAAGAATGCTTTTATTTGTTCAAACTTTTATTAAACGACCTGTCCTAACGACAGTCTGTAGCATCCTAATTATTTTGGTGGGTGCTATCTCCATTCCCCTGGTGCCGATTACTCAACTTCCTAACCTCGCGAATACCCAAATTAGTATTGTTGGGGTCAACACTGGGGCGGATGCGGAAACAACAGAAACCACCGTAACCACTATCATCGAGCGGGAAATTAACGGGGTGGAGGGGATGAAATATCTCTCCTCCAGTACCGGAAATAACGGCATCAGTAATATTTCGGTGTTTTTTCCCAATGATGTTGACCGGAATATTGCCCAAGTTAACGTTCAAAACCGAGTCGCTCAGGCTGAGTCTAATTTACCCGATGTTGTTAGGCAAATTGGGCTTTCGGTGCAGGCTTCATCCCCCAGTATTCTATTGGTGATCGCTTTTTATTCCGATAAGGACGAAAGCGGAAAACCGATATATGACACCACATTTATTAGTAATTATATTGATCTTTTTATTGTTGACCAACTGAGCCGGGTTCCTGGGGTGGGTCAAGTGACCATCTTTGGGGAGCGCAAATATGCCATGCGACTCTGGCTTGATCCGTCTCGGATGGCCGCGAGGGGATTAACGGCCCAGGATGTGGCCTCAGCATTAAGAACCCAAAACGTCCAGGTAGGAGCCGGAAAAATCGGTCAACAACCCACACCCGCCGATCAACTCTTCGAAATTCCCCTACAGGCTGTTAGTCGCCTCCGCACCGTCGAGGAATTTGAACAAATGGTACTCAAAACCACAGACAATGGCGAGTTAATCACCATTAAGGACGTGGGACGGGCTGAGTTAGGGGCAGAAAATTATGATTTGGAATCGACCTTTAATGGCGAACCCTCCGTCGGTTTGGGGATTTATCAGCTTCCGGGTAGTAATGCCCTAGAAACCGCAGCCCAACTCAAAGCCACCCTAGCGGAACTGAGTAAAAATTTCCCTCCCGGCATTAAAAGCCAGATTGCTTATGACACAACCCTGTTTATTAATGTGTCCCTTCAGGAAGTGGCAATCACCCTAATTATGGCTATTGCCTTGGTGGTGCTGGTGATTTTTGTATTTTTGCAAGATTGGCGAGCGACCTTAATTCCAGCAATTGCGATTCCGGTGGCCTTAATCGGAGCGATGGCTGGGTTGAAAGCCTTGGGATTTGAACTGAATACTTTAACCCTATTTGCTTGTACCTTAGCCGCAGGTTTAGTGGTGGACGATGCCATCGTGGTTGTCGAAGCGGTGATGATCAAAATTGAACAAGGGATGAAACCCCTGCAAGCAGCCCTAGATGCGATGTCAGAACTGACCGGGGCGATCATTGCTACCTCGATAGTCTTGCTGGCGGTGTTTGTTCCGGTATTGTTTTTCCCTGGAACAACGGGGGTGATTTATAAACAATTTGCGGTGACAATTATTTTTGCGGTAATCTTTTCTACCTTCAATGCCCTTTCCTTTTCTCCCAGTATGGCAGGGCTATTGTTACGTCGCCAAAAGAAAACCGGGGGGCCTTTGGGGTGGTTTTTTGACCAATTTAACCGAGGTTTTGGTTGGGTACAGGAAAAATACGCTGGAACTGTTACCTTTCTCACCAAGATTAATACTTTGGTGATGATTATATTTGTGGCCGGGTTAGCAACAACGGTATTTGTTTATCAACAAGTACCATCGGGGTTCGTCCCGGAAGAAGATCAGGGCTATTTGATCGTGATCTTTCGGACTCCTGATGGGGTATCCCTCAACTATACCGCTAAGGCTGCTGAACAAGTTGTAGATCGGACTTTGGCGATTCCTGAAGTTGAAAGTGTGTTTGCAATTCCTGGATTTGGTTTTGAGGGACAGAATCCCAGTCAGGGGATTGCTTTTGTGTTACTTAAACCTTGGGATCAGCGACAGTCGGCGGATCAATCGGTTTTTGGGGTTTTAAGACGCTTAAATGGGTCGTTACAATCAATTCCTGAAGTTCAAGTCTTTGCGGTTAATGCTCCCCCTGTACAGGGTTTGAGTACCACTGGGGGCTTTGAATTTCAGTTATTAGATACAACGGGAAATTTACCGATTCAATCCTTAGTGGAAAATGGCAATCGTTTAATTGGAGCAGCTAATTCTAATCCCACTTTTGCCGGGGTATTTAGTCAGTTTTCTGCTAGTAAGGCTCAGAAAAGGGTTGAGGTATTGCGCGATCGCGCTAATGCTTTGAATGTGGATGTCAGCCAAGTTTTTAGTACCTTACAAACCTATTTGGGCTCATCCTACATCAATGACTTTGTGTTAGGTCAACGTCAATATCGGGTTGTCGCCCAGGCGGAAAAAGAATTTCGCGCCCAACCGGAGGATATTACTCAATTATATGTGCGTTCCCGGGATGGAGAGATGATTTCCCTGAGTAATTTGGTGAAACTCACGGATTTTGTCGGGCCAGAAACTATCAACCATTTTAATATCTTCCGTTCTATGTTGATTCAAGGAAACCCCGCTCCTGGAGCCAGTACGGGTCAAGCAATTGCCGCGATGGAAAAATTAGCCTCGGAGGTCTTAGACCCCGGTTTTGATTATGCTTGGCAGGGTAGCGCCCTAGAAGAAAAGTCTTCCGGGGGGGCGGCGATTTTAATTTTCGGATTGGCCTTTATCATGGCATTTCTGGTGCTATCAGCCCAGTACGAAAGTTATATTGATCCGATGATTATTATGTTATCGGTGCCTCTGGCGGTCTTGGGGGCGATGGCTGCGGTTTGGTTCCGGTCGAATGTTCTCTTGCAAGGGACGGTCTGGCCCCTGATTACTAATGATGTTTATGTGCAGGTGGCCTTGGTGATGTTGATTGGTTTGGCTTCTAAAAACTCGATTCTGATTGTGGAGTTTGCCAACCAACTCCGTGACAAGGGTTTAAGTATTACCCAAGCCGCTATTCAAGCGGGGGAACAACGGTTCCGACCGATTCAAATGACGGCCATTTCTAGTTTGATCGGGTTCTGGCCCTTAGTGGTGGCGGCGGGAGCGGGTTCTAGCAGTCGTTGGTCATTGGGTACGGCAATTTTTGGGGGTTTATTAGCAGGAACCCTATTAAGTTTGTTAATTACCCCAAACCTTTACATTACGGTTAAAACCCTAGAAGAACGTTTTCTAAAAGGCAAAAAATCCGATTCATCCAATAACAATAAATCGGATAAAAATTCACCTCCCTCTCCACCGGAAGATCCCCATTCTCAGGGTAAAAATTCGGAGACTTTGGCCCCATCGGGTAATGGTTCTATCCAACCCGATAGCCGTGTCAGTAAACCCTAAATTGTTGGAAAAAAAAGTGCATTGTTTATTTGGTAATTACTTCTGAAACTTATGAAAATTTTTTTCAACTTTCTCTCATCATCCTAATATTCATTCCCTGTTCTCTTTTCCCCCTGTTCCCTCTTCCCAATTCGTAATTCGTAATTCCCTGTTCCCTTATAAAATATGTCAAACGCATCGCAACAACCCAAACAGTCTAAACCTCAATCTCAACCTTTGAGTTTAGATGCTTTATCAGAACGAGTTGAACGCTTAGAACAGAAGTTAGATAAAGCGTTATTATTATTAACGGATATATACCGATACCAAAAATTACGGGATTTTTTAGAAGCAGGAAATTGGAAAGAAGCGGATCAAGAAACTACAAGAATTATGTTAGAAATTATGAATAAAAATAGCCTAGACGATATTATTCCTGATGAGATTATGATTTTTCCCTGTAGTGCATTAAGTCTGCTGGATCAGCTATGGATGAGTTACAGTAAAGATCGTTTTGGCTTTAGTGTTCAACAACAAATTTATACCCGGTTGGGAGGAAATGATGATATTTCTGATATTGATATGAAAGTTTTACAAGCTATGGAGGCTGAATTTGGATGGAGTGTGAATCATGAGTTATTAGATTATGATGATCTTGATTTTAGTTCAGAAGCTCCTGTGGGTTGTCATCCGTCCGGGTGGTGGCGATCGCCCTACGGAGCTAAAATGGAAGTCTATTTTATTGCCCGTTTAATTAGTTGTGGTGTTGATTGATCTGGTTTTCATTCCCTATAAAAACTTATTTTTTCAGTATATCAGTTGAATATATCAGTGTTTCATGCTCATCCTAGAAAGCTCTAAACGTGGGGAATTAAGCCTCTAAAATCCTACAGCTTAAATCAACTTTTTTAAATTTTTGTAAACAAGATTAAAAATATAGTTAAAAACCTGAAAAATGGAGCTATTTTTAGAATATAAGGCTAGGATTTCAACAAATTATATTTAGGGTTATCCAAGGAAGATAATTATGAATATGCGACTGGTGATTTTCTCTGGAATGATAATGATGATAGTAGGTACAATTGCTGGACTGGGAGCTTCAAAATATAGCGAGAAACAATATCAATGCTGTAATATTGGCCCCGCCTTGGACTTGGGTTATAGTCAGTCGAGGGCGCCTCGGACTTATGCTCTAGCAGGGGCGACAATGGGTTTTATTTTCGGTTCTACCCTAGAGTTAGTTCGACAATCTACACCTCAAGAAGCAGAAAAGTAAGAATTACGAATTACGAATTACGAATGACGAATGACGAATGACGAATGACGAATGAATTTACGATTTACG
>DMPJ01000361.1:185-8526 GCA_003456035.1 Planktothrix sp. UBA8402 | reverse complement strand
GTGACGGGGTGACGGGGTGACGGGGTGATCAGATCAAATCCCCGTCGGAACTTTCGGTTTTGTTAATAGCCTATTCGTCACTAATTGTGTGAATTTTTAAGAAATTTGTCCCCCGTGCTTTCTTCGTGGGAACACCTCCAATAATTAATATTTTATCCCCAACTTGAGCTAATGATTGTTCTAATAATTTAGTTTGGGCGAGATCAATTAATCCTTCAAAGGAATTAACTTGATGTTCTAATAAAATCGGTTTAACACCCCAAACTAAGTTTAAACGGTGATAAACTTTGAGATATGGAGTTAGTGCGATCACAGGAACTTTAGGTCGTTCTGCTGCTGCTAAAATTGCCGTATATCCGCTACTGGTATAAGCAACAATACAATGTAAATTCAAGATTTTATCAATCGTATTTAAGGCTTCACTTAAAGCATGAGTCGAGTCGGACATTACCGGGGGATAATTCGTAAACTCGATTTCCGGTTCGACATCATGGGCAATTTTGGATAACATTTGTACTGATTTCACCGGGAATTTACCAACAGCAGATTCTCCCGATAACATGACCGCATCCGTACCATCAATAATCGCATTAGCAACATCACTAGCTTCTGCACGAGTTGGACGCGCACTGTGAATCATACTATCTAACATTTGGGTTGCAGTAATCACTGGAATCCCTCTTTGATTACACATCCGAATGATTTGTTTTTGTAATAATGGCACTTTTTCAGGACTCATTTCTACCCCTAAATCCCCCCGTGCTACCATTAAACCATCACATTCATTAATAATAGATTCTAAATTGGCGATCGCTTGAGGTTTTTCAATTTTTGCCATCACCGGAATATCCGATGCGCCCTTTTCAATTAATAACGCTTTTAAGGCTTTAACATCCTCCGCACGACGAACAAAACTCAAAGAAACCCAGTCTACACCCTGGGAAATTCCAAAATCTAAATCTTGTTGATCTTTCTCCGTTAAGGAAGGAAGACGCAAAATTAGACTGGGTAAATTAACCCCTTTTCGACTTTTTAGGATTCCCCCTTCAATCACTCGACATTTAACGGCATTTCCCTGAATTTCTTCTATTTTTAATTCTAATAATCCATCATCTAGTAAAACTTCTGCTCCGGGTTCGGCTTCTTCTGCTAAATAGGGATAATCAATGGGGGCTGTATTCGGTTGATTATCAAAATCATCAACAGGAACTAATATTAATAATTCTCCTTCAACTAATTCTATTTCTCCCGATGGTAGCTGACCAATTCTAATTTTCGGCCCTTGTAAATCTTGCAACAAGGTAATGGGGGCATCACATTCTTGGGAAATTTGTCGTAGAAGTTTGACCATTTCGGCATGATCTTCATAACTGCCATGTGAAAAATTTAATCGAGCGACATTCATTCCCGCATTCACCATTTGACGAATGATCTCCGGGGATTTACTAGCCGGGCCAATAGTCGCAACAATTTTTGTTCTGTGATGTAAAGGTTTGATCATTTTCTCTCCTCAATTAACAGTTTTAAACAGGGGACTATATTCAGCGATATTTGCGATTAATTTGATTGATCAAATAATAATCTAGGATTAATTATAGCAGACTTAGCAATTTAATTCAACAATTATATTGATTATTTTTTTGAATTGACCAATCCAGGTTTGATTTAATGACATTTAACATTTTCTTAACCTTTTATTCCTTGAATTAGGCGATCAAAATAGCGATTTAATAAGGGAAATAACAAACTATGGAAATAATTTAAAAATTTCATTTCTAATCCCGGAGCGATCGCAAATTTATTTTTATTAATTCCCCGAATAATTTCTTGAGCAATATCTTCTGCTTCCCAAGGTTTAACAGTTCCCGTAATTGCTTTTGTTTCTAAAGGTTTTGTTTGATTTTCACTAATTAATTGCCGGGTATTTGTATCAGGAGGATAAACAATAGAAACTTGAATTCCCAAAGGTTTTAATTCCCCGCGTAAGGATTCTGCTAACCCTCTTAAAGCGAATTTAGTTGGACTATAAGTAGTATAACCATAAATCCCAATTAACCCGGCTCCCGATGAAATCATAATAATTTTACCCTGTTTTTGTTCGATCATTGTCGGTAAAACTTCCCGAATACAATACAGAGATCCCCAATAATTAACAGCCATTGTTTGTTCAAAAATATCTATGGGAAGTTCTCTAAAATAACCCGGATATGCCATACCCGCCGAGAGAATTAAAATATCCACACTTCCCAAAAGATTAATGGCTGTTTCTATTATATTTTCCGCTTCTTTCCGTACAGAAATATCCGCCGAAAGGGTAAAAATTTTCTGGTTTTCAGATAATTTTACATTCTCAATTTCTATTTTAGCTTGGTCAAGAGTTGTTTGATTTCGAGCAATAATAGTTAAATTTGCACCTAAACTTGCCAATAATTTAGCCGTTGCTTTACCAATACCACTCGAACCTCCAGTAATAATAACATTTTTTTGATTAAAATTCATAATCATGTAAGAAAAGAAACCTGGTTTCTGAACTAAGAAACCAGGTTTCTTGGGTGTTGACGGAATAAATGGGAATGTTCAGGGTTATATAATCCCGACCTTAAAGTTGAAGCCTGGGGAGTTTTTGCTAACGCGGGACTAATAACATATAGAGTAGTTCTAATTAAGTTTTCTTCCTGGGTAACTTGTGCCATTTTTTCCAAGGGAACTACCCGTATTTTCTCATCCGGCCATCCCAAACGATAACAAATAGCAATCGGCATTTCTGCGGGATAATATTTGATTAACTTTTGCTGAGTTTCTTCCACATAACGCGCACTCAAATATAAACATAAACTGGCTTTATGAGCCGCCAAACTTTCCAATTCTTCATCCGCAGGAACACCAGTAGCTTTCCCACTCACCCGGGTTAAAATAATAGTTTGTACCAATTCCGGGACAGTTAATTCTATTTTTAATTTAGCCGCCGCATCTTGAAAAGCACTAATTCCAGGGACAATTTCAAACTCAATTTCTGCCTCTATTAACTGTTCCATTTGTTCATAAATAGCCCCATATAAACTCGGATCACCCGAATGTAATCGAACCACAGAAAGCCCTTGACGTACCCGTTCAATCATTAAAGGAACTATTTCTTCTAGGGTTTTATTAGCAGTTCTAACTAATTCTACATCTGCTTTAACCCCTGCTAAAATCTGTTCAGGAACCAGAGAATCTGCAAATACAATTACATCCGCCGAGGCTAATAATCTTTGGGCTTTTACTGTTAATAATTCCGGATCGCCCGGGCCTGCACCAACAATATAAACCGCAGGTTTAAGTAATGCTATATTTGCTGCCATTAGGTTCTAAATTCTCCCAAATTTGCGATTAATTTCTAATTTTTCCGGATCTGAATTGACCCTCCGAGAAGACAAGAATAGTAGATGCACCCTGGTTAAGGCCCTAGCTATTGAGTTTAGGGCTTTTTTATTCAGAGTCAGAGGAATGAGATTTCTGTACAATATCAGGTAAAGTTCGTTTCAATCCATATAACCAAATTAAACCGAATAACCCCAACATAATTTCACTTAAACTGACTATTTGAGCAATTTTTAAATACCCCAACATTAAACTATCCGTGCGTAATCCTTCAATCCAAATTCGACCACTACTATAGGTCAATAAATAAACCATAAATATTGTCCCTGTTTTTAAAGGATTTTTGCCTTTAAAACCTCTCAAAAATAAGGTAATTAACAAGGCAAATATGATTAAATTCCATAGGGATTCATACAAAAAAGTTGGGTGAAAATATTCGTAGGATTCAAAACCATAAGGGCGACGTTCCGGGGGAATATAAAGTCTCCAAGGTAAATTGGTTGGACTTCCGAAAGCTTCGGAATTAAAAAAGTTACCCCATCTGCCAATTGCTTGACCTAAAATCAAAGAAGGAGCAACTATATCGGCTAATTGCCAAAAGGGAATTTGTTTAATTTTAGCAAACAATAAAGTTGCTATTAATCCGCCTATAATTGCTCCATGAATGGCAATTCCTCCCTTCCAAATTGCAATAATATCACTAGGATTATTGGCATAACTTTCCCATTGAAATGCTACATAATATAATCTAGCAAAAGGAATCGCCCCAACTACTAACCAAATGGCTAAATCTCCAATTAGTTCAGGATCAATTTGCCGACGACTGGCAAGATATCCAGATAAGGATACTCCAATTAAGACCGCCGAGGCAATTAATAAGCCATACCACCGAATTGATAACGGCCCAATTTCAAAGATAATAGGGCCAGGAGAGGTAAATTGAAATGCTAGAAATAAGTAATTTGTATCCATAATAGCTGATCTTGGGCCAAGCCATTGTATCATCCCTTGGGGATCAGATGTCAAGTTTAATTTTTTTTGCAGAAGAAAGTTGATGAAAATATTTAATCAAACGAATTTTAAGATATTTTAATCGGAAAATGGGTACAATAGAATTTACTGCACTTTCTGTCAATTTTCAACCCTTTAGATGAGATCGGATCAATCATTTTTATGATTTTAGGTTATGGGTTTTCCCTTTCAACCGTAAATGTTAATTGATATTAATTCTTAATTTTCCATGTCTTCCTCAAATTTACCCCCCAATTCATCTGATTTAGAATCAGGATTAGCAGCTTTAAAACGCCAGGATTATCAACAGGCGATCGCTTTTTTAGAGCCGATTGCCCAATCGAATCATTCGGCTAAATTTAGGGCACAAATGGGGTTAGTTATTGCGTATGAAAAAACACAAAATCCTAAATTAGCGATTAATTTATGTCAAAATTTAACCCAATCTCAGCAAGAAAATGTTAAAAATTGGGCTACGGATTATTTAAGAAAATTATTAAAACGCAATCCTCCAAAACCCAAAATATTAGAACAAATTGAACCGAAAAATATTGATCCTGTTATAGAAAATCAACCTTCAGAATTACCCCCCTTTACAGCAACTGGTTTTATTCCTTTAAATCCTAATTTACAACCGACAAAAGCTAAATCTACCCTACCAAAAACTCCCAAATCTTCCCCCAGATCATCCCCCGAAAAATCCCCTAGTTTTGTCTCTAAACCAACGCCTTTAAATCCCAAAAAAACCGAAAACCCGCCCCCAAATACTACGGCAAAAATTCCCGATTCTCCTGTTAATTCAGAGCCGGAAATTATTCAACCTCCTCCCCCTCCTGCGGTTCAAGAATGGCAATGGCGACAAGCGGGACGAGCTAATAATTGGAAACAGCTTAAACCCTTAAAAGCGAGTTCTTTTAAACTAGAACAATTATTAATCGCTGTGGGTTTAATTTGGTTTATTCCGATTGTTTTTGCTTTGATTAATAATAGTTTAAATCAAATTTGGATTTGGCAACCAATTTTAAATCCTTGGCAACAATTATCCCGTCAACCTTGGCAAATTATTGTGATTATTTTGTTTGTATTTGCTGGAGGTTGGATTTGGCAAACTTCCAGATTTTTTGCCGAACTTTTATTAACAGTTTTAGCAATTATTTGGTTAACTCCTCGTTTATTAGATGGGTTAATGAAACTCACGAATGATGGTTTATCTTGGCTGCCTATTTTGCAACCTATTCCTTTATTTTATTATAACCCAACTCAAACAGTTTATATCGCCATATTCGGTTTATTTCTATTTTCTCCTTGGCTATGGGATGGACTACTTAAACTTAGTTATGGCTTAAAACCTTTACCCCTAACAACATTATTTAACTATAGTCAAGAAACTAATAAAATATTAAGAAATTATTGCCAAAAGAAAAAATTTAAAGTCCCGGAAATCAAAATATTACCGATTGATGATCCGGTGATTTTTTCCTATGGAAGTTTACGACGATTTGCTAGAATAGTTGTTAGTCAAGGATTATTAGACCAATTAACAGAAGATGAAATCGCTGTGATTTTTGCCCGGGAAATTGCCATGATAGGGGAATGGGATTTTGCGGTGATGTCTTTGGCTACAATAGTTAGTCAAATTCCCTATTTAATTTATTGGTATTTGGCGGAATTAACTGAAAAATTACCCGATCTTAAGATTCCGTTTCCAGCCAGTATCCGAGGAATATTAGATCAAATTTTAAAGGCGATCGCTATTGTTATTTGTCCTCTGTGTTATGGATTATATAAACTATTAAGATTTCCCTCTTTGTATTTATCCCGTCGTCGGGTTTATTATAGCGATCGCATTGCTTGTAACCTGACCGGAAATCCTAACGCTTTAAGTCGGGCTTTATTAAAAATTACCATAAAATTATCCCAAACTATTCAAAACCAAGGGAAAACCAATTTTCTCCTAGAAGCATTTGATCGATTAACTCCGATTAATTATCAACAGGCTTTAACCCTGGGTAGTTTAACTTCCTACACATCAATAGATAGTTTATTAACCTGGGATTTAACTAATTGTTATACCACAGAATTAACCTTAAATCAATCCCATCCCTTAATCGGAGAACGTTTAAAGATTCTTAGTTTTTATGCTAATTATTGGCAATTAGAACCAGAGTTTGATCTATTAGATATTACCCCTAATAAACCGCCAAAATTAATTACCAATAATTCTCCCTTATTATTACAAGGTGCTCCGTTTTTTGGGATTCCCGCCGGGATGACAATTGGGGGATTAATTTGGTTAATGGGGGGACTCTGTTCTTTATTGGGAATGTGGCAATTAGAATGGTTATGGGGAGACTATTGGATTATGGCGAGTTCGATTTGTATTGGTTGTAGTTTAGGAATTTTAATTAGAATTAATCCCTTTTTTCCTGAGATCAAACCCGCTAATATTTTAAATCAACCTAACTTATCAGATTTGGTAATTAACCCTAAAACAATTCCCCTCGATAGTCAACCAATTTGTTTAACGGGTCAACTTTTAGGTCGAACAGGTTTAAGGAATACTTTTGCTCAAGATTTAATTTTGCAAACCCCAAGCGGAATGGTGAAACTACATTATCTCCCGGAAAAAACTCCCCTGACAAATTTTTGGCCCCGCATTCGTCATCCCCATGAGTTGATTACTCAAAATATTAAGGTGACGGGATGGTGGCGACGGGGGGCGACCCCTTGGGTTGATGTAGAAACCTTGGAAACCTCTGATTCCAGGACGGTCTTACGAGGCGGACATCCCCTGTGGTCAACGATTCTAGCGGTTATTCTAACCTTATGGGGAGTCTACCTGGCGTCTCAAGGAGGATGGTAAAATTAAGTTGAGCAAAAAAGATTGCTTTTTTTGACCCATTAGTGTTACATTTTTTAACCAAAGACCTGACTCCTTTTTGGATAGAGTTAATTTGATCACTCAGTTGATTAGAATTTAGGAAGTTTGCCAAATTAAATGCAAAAATCTTGGCAAAACCCTAGAACTATGTTCAAAGCTGTGCTATCTTGGAGATTGGCTCAAAATGATCAGGTACTGGAAGACCCATAGCAAAGGTTCTAGGTTCCACTCAATAGCCTGACTGATACGAGAATAAACAGCAACTTAAAAGAAATGACAAATTTTTTGTTCAATGCTGTACTCAACTATTGGCAATCCAAGGTCAGGAAGTTAACAAGAGCGTGAGTTAACTTTATATGGTTTTAGCTATAGGAAGTTAAATCTATTTTTGAACACAGAGATAACAAAACTCTATAGCATCAAGTTTTGACAGATGACAAAAAGTTTACAAAACAACCGAGTAAAACCGTTTTCTCTGCATGATAAATTCAATATGAAGGGAATAACAGAACTTGATCTTAATTTTAAGATGGAATCGGTTGTGGAGTTTAATTTAACAAACCCAAGTGCTGATTGCCTGGGGGTTAATCCTCAATTTGTGTTTTTAAACTACACAAGTTGGGGATAATTTCGTCTGCTTATTTTTCGTTTAACTTGGAGGTTCTACTTATGTCCGTTCGTCTTTATATTGGTAATCTTCCCAAAGAATTAGAACGCAAAGAATTACAGGATGTCTTTGCTGAGGAAGGAGATACTGTTTCTGCTAAGGTGATTACTGATCGCAAAACTGGCAAATGTCGAGGTTTTGGGTTCGTAACGGTGCAGACCGATGAAGTGGCGGATCAAATTGTTGAAAAATATAACGGGGTGATATTTAGAGAAAATGCTTTAAAAATCGAAAAAGCATTACCTCGTAAAAAAGGAAAAGGTGACGGTGTAGGTGACGGTGAAGGTGACGGCGAAAACGGTGGGGAAGAACAACAACCCCAGCAACAGCAACAACCTGTTCAACAACCCGTGAAATCTTCGGGTAATATGCCTAAAACTGGCGGTGGTAAAAACCGGAATAAGAAATCTAAGCAGTCTTCC
>DMPJ01000361.1:0-169 GCA_003456035.1 Planktothrix sp. UBA8402 | reverse complement strand
AATGAGTTAGAAAAACTGAAACAAATTTTAGCCGCCCAAGCTACAAATCCTTAATTTTCTAGGTCTTTCTGTTAGTTAAAAAAACTCACCAAAATCAATAACGATTGAGGTGGGTTTTTTTATTAAAAATAGCTATTTGTAAAATTAATTGCAGTGCGAGCGTCCTCGC
>DMPJ01000481.1:199-2891 GCA_003456035.1 Planktothrix sp. UBA8402 | reverse complement strand
ATCATGTTCTAAAGCCCGATGATTATTTCTAATATCATTTCCTGGATAGAAACCCAAAATTACTAAATCGGGAGAAAATTGTTGGGCGTGATGTCGCCAGGTCATTAATTCTTGGGCAGTCCCATAACCCTGAACTCCAAAATTTAAGACTTCAATGTTTTTCCCCTTTAAAATGGGGCAGGTTTTTAGTTGAGTCTCCATGATTGATAATGCCGTTTTTTCTAGGGGAACTTGCAACGCTTCGATAAAAGAATCCCCTAATAAAGCAATTCGATAACTATTAGTTGGTTTTTCTAATGTTCGTTCGCGATCGCGCATTCCAAAACTGTTAATTTTCACTTCTGAAACTTCTCCTTCCCCCGCCCAAACTGTTTTCGCATTCGGTCGAGGCGACCAACCCCGATCGGGATCTTTGACGCTATAGGCGAGAGATTCAGAGTCCGCCGGAAGCGGTGGAATATATTCAATTTTTGCAATTCGCAAGGCAATTTCACTGAGAACAATTGCTATAAATAAACTCCCAAAAACTAAGCTAGTATTTAAAATCAACGATTTCCAATTCTTCATAATCCAGTTTTATTTTCACATAATTGATCGGCAATTAATTCGGCGGCTAAATCATGTCCCTCCAGATTCCAATGTCCGCCACAAAGAGTGCCATTCTTTTCAAATCCATGTAAACAGGTTTGATTTTTCTTTGCATAGGATTGGAAGCCTGGGGCTAAGTCTAATACCGGAAAATTATGGCGTTTACCGATATCTTTTAATCGTTGATTGGGATAATATAAATCATCAATTTTATTATACACTTGAAAGAATTTTCGTGTGGCTTCATCTTTATGAACTTGCATCGGATCGGCAATAATCATCAATAAAAAATTAGCTCCTTTGTCCTGCACTTCCTGACCCATTAATCCGAGTAAATCTTCTGTAATTTGCCATGCTTCTTTCCAATTATCATCTCTTGGTTCCCGAAAAGTGCTAACACTTAACTCGTTAGAGTGTTTAACTAAATTATTTTTACGATATTCTAATTCAGCTTTTTTAGCAACCTGTAAAATCCGAGAATTATTCACTAACCAAGCAGGAAGATGATCAACAGTTGTAATTAAATAGCGATTACTATACCCTATCGTTAAGTTACGGAAGGAAAAATCTGGCTCTAGCTGACCATTTTTATAAACAAAAAACGGTCGATAATAGTTATTTTCTAATTTGCTGGAATTATCAATAACATCATTGCCAATAAAAAAGGAAACAATCACTAAATCGGGCTGATATTTCTCAACTTTTTCTCGCAAGGTGATTAATTCTTGGGCTGTTCCATAACCATCGACTCCAAAATTAAGAACTTCAATGTTTTTTTCCTTGAATTTAGAACAGTTACTCAAGGTTTTTTCTAATACTGAAGTGTAGTTTTTTTCAGATGGAACTTGGGATGCTAAAGTAAAAGAATCCCCTAAAATTGCAATCCGAAAGCTGTTTTTAGGTTTAGCGATCGCATATTCTTGATCCCGTAATCCATCGCTATTAATTTCGATGTAAGATTCTCCTTCATACTGCCAAAATCCCTTTGCTCCTGGTCGATTTGACCAACCTCGATCTGGATCAGATTGGGTAAAAAAGGAAGGAGAAAAAACTTCATGACCGGGTTCAGGAAGTTTTTTTAATCCCTCAATTTTGGCTAACCGTAAACCAATTTCTCCGATGGTAAAACCCAGGACTAAACTACTTAAAGCCAGCCCCAGATTTACCACCGATGTTTTCAACTGCCCCATCGTTTAGAATAAGGTATAAATAAACGGTGCGATCGCCGAACCTTGACTGAGAACAATCAAAGCCCCTAATAAAACGAGTGTAATAATTAGAGGCAATAACCAATACTTTTTGCGTTCTTTCATGAACGCCCAAATATCTTTCAAAAAATCTAATGTTGCTTCAAACACTAGAACGGTCGCTCCATACTTTCTTTGGATCTAACTTGACTCGCAACCCGATAGGTTGAGAGATTGGGATTCAATTCACGCCGCATCGCATCGGAACCGAATAGGCGTTTAATTAATCCCATCGGAGCCATCATAACGTAAAAGACGACACCGAGAATAATCTTACTATTAATTGCCCCCATAAATAACCCAAATTTCATCCAGAGGCGGTACACCGGATTTAAGGTTTTAGGAGAGATTAATGCCCAAAGGATCAGAACAGTTCCTAATATCCAGGGCCAACTAGGAGGCGGCCAATGTCTGAATAATAAAGGCAATACTAAACCAAATAAGCCAATAATAATGGCTCCGGTTGTTAATCCAAATTCGCGTAATCCTTTAGCGTCAAGTTGAGGAATATCGTGATCAGTCATAATCTTAATTGAATTTAACCGTAGTAAGCCCTTCAGGGCTCTTNNNTGTTAGTCTAATTGAAATTCATTTTGCCAAGAATCATCTTTTTCCCAAGGAGTTTGTTCCGTTTTTGCTAACAGGAAATTCTCTAAAACCAGATAATCCATTTCCGTTCGCATAAAACAACGATAGGCGTCTTCTGGACTACCAACAATCGGTTCTCCCCGCACGTTAAAAGAAGTATTAACAATCACAGCACAGCCCGTGAGTTTTTCAAAATTATGAATTAAATCATAATAACGAGGATTGGTTTCTTTGTGAATAGTTTGTACCCGGGCGGAATAATCAACGTG
>DMPJ01000481.1:0-154 GCA_003456035.1 Planktothrix sp. UBA8402 | reverse complement strand
AATTCTTAAACTCTCTTGAACCGGAGCCACAATTAACATATAGGGACTGGGACGATCTAATTCAAAATAATCAGAAACTCGTTCGGCCCTCACCGATGGGGCAAAGGGTCGGAAAGACTCTCTATATTTGATTTTCAGGTTCATCACCGACTGC
>DMPJ01000179.1 GCA_003456035.1 Planktothrix sp. UBA8402 | reverse complement strand
AATTATTGCGGAACCCGCCCCTACGATTAAATATTGTACCCCGTAGGGGCGGGTTCGAGTTAACCTTTAATACCCACAAATAATCTCCCAAAACCCGCCCCGATCACCTTCGGAAATTAATGATTAACTAAATATTAATGTTGGGGTGGGGCGGGTTTACAAAGGTGATTTGTTGGGATTAGAAATTATTGCGGAACCCGCCCCTACAGAATTTAATTTATAGAATAGAACCCGCCCATATCCCTTTTTATCCCATAGCTGAACGGCCCTGTTTTCCTAACTTAAAGAATACAAAATAACCCAAATAAAGGATATAAACTGCCAAACCGACTAAAGCAAAAAAGCCTAAAAATTGAGGCGTTAAATTGGGACTAAAAGTTTGTTTATATAACCAGGCAGGATCTAACCAGATCCGACAAGTAGCATCCCCTATTAACTCTTTTTGACCATGAGAAAATGCACAATGTACAAAAGGAATTAAAACGATCGCACCCAAAATATTATAAACCGTCACCGCCCAACGCCAAGAAGTAAAGATTAACTTCAAACCAGAAGCGGGCATTTCTGAAACTTCCTCATTCAGATCCACCCAAAACCAGAGAGAAATCGGAATTAAAACCCTTGCCATAATATAAGTCAGAAAACTAATTGGTAGGGCGGCAATCATTAAATACAAACTAATGATCAACAAACTAGCAACACGCAAATAAGTCATCATTAACCGTTGAATTGCTTCCGCTTTTTGAACAAACGCCCAAATTAAGATCACTAACGGAATCATCAGTGCAAATATAACCGCCAATCTATAGTCCGTCCAGACCAACGGTTGTAACCAAGGAGATTCGACGGCGAGTAAATAATTTAACATCCTAAATTATCAAATCCAATAAAGAAAAATTAAGCAACTGGGTTAACTTAGGTTAACTCTCAGTTGCTTATCAATTAACAAACACTAGAAAACAACTTATTAGTCTTCATAAAGCCGACATTCAGCGGCATCAGGGTTATCACTGCAATAGACTTCAAAAGAGCTTTTGGGTTTTTCTTGTTTTTGGTGTGAAGCTTCAGCTTGTAATTCTTCCACCGCATCCCAAGCCGCCGCACATTCTTTAGAGGTAGCTCCTTTTTCCGCACAAATAGCTCTAGCTTCCTCAATAGAATCTTGAATCCGTTCTTCTAAAAGAACAGCTTTAGGATTTTCTACAAAGTCTCCCTTACTGAGAATATCAGTAACAGAAATAATTCCCAGCAGTTCATCTTGAATCACCGGAGCGCGACGAATTCCGGTTTGAGCAAATAGCCGCGCCACATATTCCACACCGAGGTCAGGATTGACAGAAATACAAGGTTTAGTCATAATTTCATAAACCCGTATTTTTTTAGGATCTTTCCCATAGGCGATGACTTTGTAAACAATATCGGTCTCGGTGACAATACCATAAGCATCCTGTTCGTGACGGCGTTCAACAATCAGCGAGCGTAAACAGAGCTCATTCATTTGTGCTACCGCGTCTGCAACAGTGGCAGAACCTTTGATGGTGACCACTTCAGAGGTCATAATATCTTCAGCTTTGAGCATCATAATGGCTAATTCACAAAAAACTCTATACTTCTAGCTTGCCTTGAATTGGCAATAAAAAAAAGGCTTGTTTTATTTCCTCTAAAATGTTAAAATATTGCGATTTAAGATCACTAAAAATTAGGAATTAAGGTTAATTAGAATGTCCGGCTCGCAATTGCGATCTTAACCTTGATTAATTGTCCCATCGGGAAGGGTAGCTCCGGTTAAATTAACATTTCTTAAATCAACTCCTTCTAAGTTAGCTCCGCGTAAACTTGCCCCATAGAGGTTAGCTCCTTGCAAATTAGCCCCGGATAAATCTGTTTTCCATAGATAAGCATTCCGTAAGTTAGCGCCGCGTAAATCCGCCTTTCTCAAGATGGCTAAATTAAAGTTAGCTCCCATCAGAGCCGCATGAGTTAAGATAGCACCAGATAAATCTGCCCGCATTAACACCGCATTGGTCAAATTACTACTAATCAAGTTAGCTTCGACTAAATTAGCATCCTGTAATTTAGCCCTTTGTAAATTCGCTTGTTTTAACTGAGTCTGGCTCAAATTGGCGGCGGTTAAATCACAATCTTGTAAATTAATTCGGGTCATCAATGCTTGGATAAAATTAACCCCACTTAAATCAAAACCCTGAAGATTAACCTCAAACAAATAGGAATAACTTAGATTAATTCCGGTCATTTGGGTTTCTGTAAGAATCGCCCCAGTTAGTCTAGCCCGACTCAAATTTGCCCAGTTTAAATTAGCTTTACTTAAGTTAGCACCGCGTAAATTTACACCTACTAAATTCGCCCCACATAAATTAACCCCAGTTAAATTAGCTGCTCGCAGGTTAACCCCGCGTAAAATCGCCCCACTGAGTTTAACTCCACTCATTTCGGACTTGACTAAAAACGCTCCTTCTAGGTTAGCTTTAGTCAAATCAGCATTGGTTAATTGTCCTCTACCCAACTTCACAAAACTCAAATTGCTACCGTACAAAAAGGCATCTGTCAAGTTAACTTCATGGAGTATAGCCCTGGTTAAATCTGCCCTAGCTAAAGATGCTCCGGTTAGATTCGCCCCAGCTAAATTGACTTGGCACAAATGGGCACCAATCAAGTTAATATGATTAAAATTTCGTTCTCCAGCTAAGTAACGACGTAATAGTTCTTGAGAATCAATCATTGACTGTAGTTGCACAGAACTTATCCACTATTTATTTATTCGGTAAAATTGCCCCTCTCATATCCGCATCTCTCAAATTAGCTTGATCTAATTTAGTATCAATCATAATGGCTTCAATCAGATTCACACCACTTAAATTTGACCAAGATAATTTTGTCCGGTAAAGTCTAGCTCGACTCATATTAGCACCGCGTAGGGTTGTCCAAGTCACGTTAGCACCTCGAAGGTTAGCTTCACTCAGATTAGCTTCACTTAAATCAGCCCCAATCATGGTAACTCTGGTTAAATCCGCTTCATGAAAGTTAGCCCCAATCATCATTCCCCCGCTCATAGTCGCATTAGTTAAGTTTGCTCCTTCTAAGGTCGTTTCTCGCATAATCACATTGGTTAGGTTAGCGCTTTCTAAAATCGCTCCGGTGAGATTGGCCTTCATCAAATTAGTTCGGACTAAGGTAGCATGGGTTAAATTAGCACCCGCAAAATTGGCGCCGGAAAAATTCGATTCGGTAAGGTTGGCTTCGGTAAGGTTGGCTTGAGTGAAGCTAACATTTTTGGACGAAGACCCGCGTAAACTCGACCCGGTTAAGTTAGCTCGGTTGAACTTGGTATCACCCAAATAACTACCAATTAAGTTGACATCGCTTAAGTCAGCGTCGGTGAAGTCAACACCCATAAACTTAGTTTCTCGAAAGTTAGCCCCGATTAAGTTGGCCCCCGCAAAGGATGTATTTTCTAAGTTAGCCCTAACAATAATCGCCCCCCGCAGGTCAATACCACTTAAATTTGCTCCGGCGAAGCTAACGGCTCGAAAAGTCCGTTCTCCCTCGGTATAAAGTTTTAATAATTCGCTAACCTCCATATCATTAACCTCACGAATAGTCAGAATATTAGGATGACACTGGAAAAGAATACCCCCTCCATCATCCCAGATTACTAGGGAAATTGCTGCAAAAGGGGAATGGGGAATAGGCAATCTCGCTATGGGTAATGGGTAATGGGTAATGGGTAATGGGTAATGGGTAATGGGGAATGGAGAATTTTTTGATCTCAATCCTAGGGAAATGGCCATCAGAGGCCATAATAACCTAATTGTTCATTACTAAATTCAGTAAAAACTAAATCTTCAGGACGATCAATATCTAATAATACAGGTAATTTACCAACGGACAAATTCAGGCTTTCACAAATCTTAATGGTGGTATCAAAAACCGTTGCAGTTCCCCAAGGAATATTGTTAAATAATTCAGGAATATAATTTTTTAAACCCATCAAATAATATCCCCCATCTTTAGCAGGGCCAAGAACAATATCATGATCTTGCAAAAGTTTAAAACCTTGAGATAAAATATCAACTGTTAATTCTGGGCAATCGGTTCCAATCATGATAATATGGGTTTTTTCTTCATAAAACGCCATTTGAAAGGCTTTTCCCATACGATTCCCTAAATCTCCGAAACTTTGGGCATCATAAATTAAATCAGAACCCAACCAATTTTGCATCACATCTAAATTACCTCCGGTAAATCTAACTTCAATAGATAAAGGATCTACATTTTGTAATTTTCGGACTGTCTTTAGAGTTTTTTCGGTCATTTGACGATGTAAATTTGCTGCCCCAATTTCTCCGACAACGGGAATTAACCTAGTTTTTGTTTTTCCGGGTTCGGGATAGCGAGTGAAAATGATTAAATGTTTATCCATGATTTATTTATCAGTTAACTGTCAACCCTTTTCGGGCGGAGATTTTTTATCTAGTTATTATATAGTAATCATAATTGATTTATGAAAAAAACCGTAGGGATATTGTCTACAAACCTGATCGGTCATCGGATTGGTTGACAAACCCCTACAATAGAATATTATAACCTGCTATATTCCCGATCTGATCCTATAACTTCTGAACATTGACATTTTTACTCATTTCTAACATTCGTTGAATCGGACGTAAAGCGGCGATTCTGATTTCTTCAGGAATAGTAATTTCCGGGGAACGATTTTTCATTGATAAATACAATTTTTCTAAAGTATTTAACCTCATGTGAGGACATTCATTGCAGGCGCAACTACTCATCCCAGGGGCGGGAATAAAGGATTTACCTTGGGTTTCCTTCTCCATTTGATGAATAATTCCCGGTTCAGTTAACACAATAAAACTTAACTTAGGACTTTTTTTAACATAGTTTAATAAAGCCGTAGTTGAACCAATATAATCCGCCTGGTCTAAAACCGTAAGTTCACATTCGGGATGAGCAATAATTTCCGCTTCTGGATGTTCAATCTTTAGCTGAATTAACTTCTTCTGGGAAAAGTTTTCATGTACCATACAAGCCCCCTCCCATAATACCATTTTTCGCCCGGTTTCTGCCATTACATATCGGCCTAAATTGCGATCGGGAGCAAAAATAATCGGCTGATCTTCAGGAATTTGCCGAACCAGATCCACCGCATTAGAACTGGTACAGATAATATCACTCATTGCCTTAATTTCAGCCGTACAATTAATATATGAAATCACAATATGATCAGGATATTCGGCTTTGAATTGAGCAAACGCCAAGGGTGGACAACTTTCGGCCAAAGAACACCCAGCATCCAAGTCGGGTAACAAGACTAACTTATTAGGATTCAAAATTTTGGCCGTTTCCGCCATAAAATGAACCCCAGCAAAAACAATTACATCCGCATCAGTTTGAGCCGCTTGGCGAGATAATCCCAGAGAATCTCCAATATAATCAGCAATATCTTGAATATCAGGATCTTGATAATAATGCGCCAAAATAACCGCATTCAACTCTTTTTTAAGCTCTTGAATTGCGGCAAACAAATCCTCTGGTAAATTGGCAATAGTCGAAACGTTTGTCGGCGAAAGGGTTGATGTAAACATAGGAACAACCTTATAGGAACTCTCAATGATTGTTAATCGTAGTTTAATTATAGTCGAATTCACCAAAAAAGGGATTCACTGTTACCCCAAAATTGCTTATTCTAGGTTATGAACCTTTGAAACCATTATCGTTGTGAATACCAAACCGATTAAAATTGCTGTTGTTGGAGACATTCATGATCAATGGGAACAGGCGGACGCCCTAGCTTTGAAGTCTTTAGAGGTCGATTTAGTTCTATTTGTCGGGGATTTTGGTAATGAAGCAGTAGACGTCGTGAAAACTATCGCCTCAGTCGATACTCCCAAAGCCGTAGTTTTTGGCAACCATGACGCCTGGTATACCGCCACCGATTGGGGTCGCCAAAAATGTCCCTATAATCGCCAAACCGAAGATCGCGTCCAACAACAACTTGATATCATCGGAGAGGATCATGTTGGCTACGGAAAACGGGATTTTCCCGATTTGCAATTAACCGTTGTCGGAGGGCGTCCCTTTAGTTGGGGTGGCCCGGAATGGAAATATCACGATTTTTACGCCGAACGATTTGGAGTTAATGGTTTGGCAGCATCCACCCAACGCCTGATTAAAGCCGTTGAAACAGCGACCTTTGACCGGATTCTGTTTTTAAGTCACAACGGCCCAACGGGGTTAGGAGAGGCTGCTGAGGCTCCCTGTGGCAAGGATTGGAACCCGATCGGGGGAGATTATGGCGATCCTGATTTGGCGGAAGCGATCGCCCACGCTCGCAACTTGGGCAAAACTATTCCCCTGGTGGCTTTTGGTCATATGCACCATACCCTGCGCCATACCAAAACTCGCCCCCGTCAACGGTTAATCACCAGCCCGGAAGGGACGGTTTATCTGAATTCCGCTTGTGTCAGTCGCATTCGAGAAACGCCCCAAGGGAAGCAACGGAATTTTTCGCTGGTCAGTTTAGACCAAAACCAAGTATCGGAAGTGTCGTTAGTCTGGGTGGGTGAGGACTTCCAGGTCGTCGAAACAGAATTATTATCTCAGCGCTTGGCACAATCGACATCCATGCTATAATTATTTAGCTCAATAATGAGCAACTGGAGAGGTGGCAGAGTGGTCGAATG
>DMPJ01000490.1:2865-7867 GCA_003456035.1 Planktothrix sp. UBA8402 | reverse complement strand
GGGCTTTAGAACATGATCATTTACGTCCCTATTTTATTCAAAAAGAGGGTAAACTGGTAGAAGATTTATCCTTTAGAACCATTAACCCTAACAGTATTGAACGGGATCAGTATACATTCTCAAAGCTAGATCAATTACCCTATCCACTAATGACAAATTCTCGCATATTACAATTAATTAGACAAGCGGAAATCGAGTCTAAACGTCGTCAATTACAAAAAGACTATCAGGAAACGGATATTAATTTTTATAAGGAACCCCCCGATCAAAATTGGCAACAAGCTTGGAAAATTACAGAACAATTAATTACATTACTTAGAGATGAAGTTAAAGCTAAGGGAAAAGATTTTATGCTAATAATGATTAGTGATTCCTTTCAAGTTCTACCCGACCCCAAAAAACGTCAAGAATTTATGCAAAAACATCAAATTCAAGATTTATTTTACCCAAACAAGCAAATTGAAGCGTTAGGAAAACGAGAGGGATTTCCGGTTTTACAGTTAGCAAAACCCTTACAAAAGGAAGCAGAAAGAACAGGAATCTGCTTACATGGATTTGAGAATGCGGAAGTCTGTGGAGGACATTGGAATGTTCAAGGAAATCGCATCGCCGGGGAATTAATGGCGAGTCAAGTCTGTCAACAACTGATGGGTCAAACCCAAAAGCCTCAACAGTAAAATGAAAATATAATTGCCTTTGTAATTGTTATATAATATAATAGTTTTTCGGAATTGTAAAAAATTCTAATCGTTTGGTTTTTAACTTTCTCTTATTAATTACTATGAAAAATTTTAAATTATTGCATCAAGCTAAAGTCGGTATAAAAATAGGGTTAATTAACTTAGTTGTTTTATTCGTGCTTTTAGAAATTGGCTCGTTAATTTTTTATTATTCTAAGCATAAACAATTCTATTATACCCGTGAACGTTCAGAGGATTTACAGAATTTAGGGATTAATTTAGAAGGGGTGAGAGTTGGGGAATCTGTGGTCGAAAGATTACATCCTTATTTTGGTTATGTGCAGAAACCAGGCCCCGATTTTAGACCAGGATTTAAGTATAATAATTATGGGTTTATTTCTCCTTACGATTACCCCTACACAAAAACCAATAAAAATCAAGTGATTGTTGGAGTTTTAGGTGGCTCCGTTGCAGGCAATTACTCAATTTATGAAGTTCAAAATAAGATTTTAGAGAAAAAACTTCAACAACTCCCTCAATTTAAAGGCAAAGAATTAATTATTATTTCCTTAGCAATTGGCGGATATAAACAACCCCAACAGCTAATTACTTTAAATTATCTGCTTTCTTTGGGACAAAAATTTGATCTGGTAATTAATATTGATGGCTTTAATGAAGTTGCTCTAGCTAATATTAATAATCAAAACGGATTAGAATTTGCCATGCCGAGTTCATCCCATGTTCAAGCATTAACGGGTTTAGCTAATAACAGTCTATCCACTCCAGCCCTCAAAACCCTATTAAGCATTAAAGATAATAAACCTAAAATCAAAGAGGCTTTAGAAACCTTAAAAGATTGCTCCTTAGCCTCTTGTAATGCAGTTATGTCTTTATATGTTCAGGAATTAGTTAAAAACTATCGCCGAGATGTGGCACGATTTGAACGATATCGCCAGAAACCAACGGAGGATGATAATACTGCGGAAAGTGTGATTTATTTTTATATGCAATATCCCATTTTAACCGATGCTGAACTATTTCCAAAAATTGCTAATCATTGGGCTAAAAGTTCCATTTTAATCCATAAAATCTTAAAAGCAAATAATATTCCCTATTTCCATATTTTACAACCTAATCAATATTATCCCACCCAGCGAGTGTTTAGTGAAGCGGAAAAAAAAGTTGCCTTTAGTCAAGATAGTCCTTATCAAGATGCAGTCAAAAAAGGATATCCCCTTTTATTAAAAGAAGTGGACAAACTCAAAGCGAATCAAGTTAATTTTTTTGATGGAATATCTATTCTCGATGAGACTAAAGAACAAGCTTATATTGATAACTGTTGCCATTATCAGAAAATAGGAGAAAATATTTTATCAAATTTTGTTGCGGATTCTGTTGTTAATAACATTAAAAATCAGCCCAGTCCCTAATAGGTTTGATTTAATATTTAAAGATCAGATTCAACTCTCTCTAACGCTGCTAATTCGGCGCGGCGTTGCTTTAATTCAAACTCTAGTTGTTGAATTTCCTGCATTAATTGTTGACGTCTTTTTTCCCCAGAGTCTTGTTGTAGAATAAAATAGGCATCAATTTCCGGCCATAATTGCACCCCCCAATCTTTACTAGCGGTTTTGAATTCATTTAATACCTCTACAGTGCCATCGGGTTCTAAGATAAATAAGGTATATAATCTTTCAGCAACATTCTGTTTTTGTTTCTTTTTTTCACAAAATAAGTATAACCCTGGTTGTTGTGTAGATAATTGATCACATTGATTCACAAAACTGCCTAAAATAGAATAGCCATCGGTACGACCTTTATCTAAACCATCGACTGATTTACACCAATTTCCGGTTTTGATTAAAAACCGACTTTGCCAAAATCCAGGCGCATTAAAAAACGCTTCTCTGAGATTAACTAAAACTGCTTGAGTCATATAGGGAATTACGAATTACGAATTACGAATTACGAATTGGGAATTGGAAAAATTAGTTGTTGAAGTCCCCTTTAATTAGGGATATCTGATTGAAATTGTGAATAGTTTGTTGATAAAAATTTTCTAATGCTGGGACACAACTTTTATCCTCGTAGAGTTTCCATTGATTTTGTTTAATTTTTTCTCTAATTGCTAATCTCCATTCTACATCTAATCCTAACTTTATTGCTATTTTAATATAATCTTCTCGATTTTGGGCAATAGTTTCTGTTATTCCTAATCGGTTTAATATTCCTACAGACTGACGACTTCTCATCCATTCTCCCTCACAAGTAACCAGGGGAAGATAACAGGATAAACTATCTAAAGTGGTTAAAAATCCAGTAAATTGCAGGGTATCTAAGCCAATATCAGCTAAATTATTGAGTTGTAAATAATCTAGTTTATCTAAACGGGGTAAAATTATACAATATTGTTGAATATCTAAATCATGTTCGGCAAAAGATCGGTTTAACCGTTGTTTAAATTTTTCGGTAATTGCAGTATTCCAATGGGCTATAAACACAAATTGAGCGGATTTAACTTGTTTGGCGATCGCCACTAATATTTGATCAAAATCCGGCAAATACTTAAATAAAGATTGAGAGGATAAATATAAAATAGCATCCTCTTTTAATCCAAAATCTAAACGGGTTTTTTGCGGTTCTAATAACGGAGGTTTAGCATAATTAATTCCTAAATTCGGTAAACAGAATAACCGTTCTGAATAATGGTTTTGAGCCCTGGGAGGTTCTAATAATTCCGCAGAAATAAAATAATCAATTGTCGGTAAACCCGTAGTAATCGGATGTCCCCAAGCCGCACATTGAATTGGGGCTACTCGCAACCCGGCTATTTGTGTTATTTGGGGACACATTCCAACATCTAAAAATACAAGAATATGTAATTGATCTGCTGAAATCTGCTCAACAATATTCTCTAAATTGCCATAAATATGATAAAATTGATCACTATAAAGTTGAAATAAATTTGTAATTAAATCAGTTTCTTTTCCGGTATAATAACAATAGATTTCAAATTGAGAGCGATCGCAATCTCTCAACCATCCTAAAAATACTAACCCGACAGTATGCCAGGTTAAATGAGCGGAAATATAGCCAATTTTAATTTTTTGATTAGCAGTCAAGGTTGGTAATAATAAAGGTTTTGTCCATTCAGGATAATTAGCTTTCATAATCCGATGTACAAATCCACCATATTGCTTTTGTAGCTCTAAATCATCATATCCCTGATATTGTAAATAAAAATGAGTTTTAGTTCCAATTGCAGTTAACGCCTGTTGTTTAACTTCTGAATTGTCTAAATCTGTTTGTTCAATTAATTTGACTAATTCTTCAGTAAAATGCTGTCGATATTCTGCAATTTCTTGAGAATAATCATATAAAATAGGTAACAAAGATTGTTTGGCAAATCTGACAGAAATCTGATTCGGAAACCTATCAACAGCCAGTTCTGAAATTTGCAATGCTATTCGAGTATCTCCCAAACTTTGCCAAGCTGAAATTAAAGCCAAATCAAATTCTACCTGATTAGGAAATACCCTTAAAGCTATTTGATAAACTTGAATTGCCTCAAACCATTGATCCAAAGATTGGTAACAGTTTCCTAACCTTAAATAAATCTCAACCGTTGGTAATTGAGTCTGTAAAATATTATGATAAAATTGAATAGCTGTTTCATATTGATATTGAGCTTCCGCCGCCAAACCAAAATATAAATCCGCCATCTCAGAATTTTGATTAACCCTTGATGCTAATGCCATCTGATATAATAAAGCCGAATTATTAGGATGAATATTTAAGGCTTTTTCATAAATAGCGATCGCATCTTCCGCCCGATTTTGTCCTAAAAAAATATTCCCTAATTTCAAATATCCTGTGACTGTATTTGGTTGTCTATCTATGGCTTGCTGATAATAGAATTGTGCGGATTGAAATTCAGCCAATTTCGCTAACAATTCACCCAATTTCAAACACCCGTCTACCCCTTCCGCATCTAAATCAATAGCCCGTTGATACGCCGGAATTGCTTCGGTAATATTCCCCAATTTTTCCCAAACCAAACCCAAACTATAATATTGACTAGCTTGGGTTTCATCTAATATTAAACAACGGGCCAAAGCATCCAAAGCGGCATCATATTGATCTTGATAAAAACAAACCCTAGACAACCCGTGCCACACCTCAGCCGTCTCATTATCTAACTCTAAAATCTGTTGATATTTTGCCTGTGCTGGTTCAAAATATCCCGCCTGTTCCAAAGCTAAAGCCTCAGCATATAACCGTTGACAATTAACACTTAATCCCCGATCATTCATATTAAAAAA
>DMPJ01000490.1:2459-2837 GCA_003456035.1 Planktothrix sp. UBA8402 | reverse complement strand
CGGAGCGCACGCACCATCATAATTCAGATCAACGAAATATAGCGGTTTTCAATTCAGATTACCAAAAAGTTAAGAACGAATGGGCCGGGGTTGATTGCCTTGGGGCTGGGGACGTCGCCCTGGTTGATTCATACTGGGACGATTTCCCATCGGTTGATTTCCCAGAGGTTGATTTCCTAGAGGACTTACCCCAGGCTTATTTTGCTGTTGAACTAGCAATTGATTAGAAGTGAGTTGATCCAAAGTCATCGCCGCCGTTTGACGAATTTGGCGATCGCTATTTTGCAGAGCTTCGGTAACACCCACAATACCCGACGCCTGAATATTCCCCAACGCAAACGCCGCCTTAGCCCGCACCCCCATATCAGAGTCATTCAA
>DMPJ01000490.1:0-2448 GCA_003456035.1 Planktothrix sp. UBA8402 | reverse complement strand
GCCAGTCGGACTTCTTCATCGGTATCCTTCAAGGCCTGAATTAACGGAGGAATGGTACTTGTAGCCTCGGAACCGATGACTCCCAAGCCAAAAGCCGCCCCCTGACGAACGGCACTCTCAGGATGGTTTAATCCGGTCGTCAACTCCTGAACCGCTTGCTGTAAGGCTTCTGGGGACGCTGTGGTAATTTGTTTCAGGGCCACAGCAACATCCATCCGTACCGCCGACACCGGATCTTTTAAGGTCGCCAACAACGCCGGAACTGCCACCACCGCGTCCTGGGCCATCGCTCCCAAGGCAAACGCAGCCCCCCGTCGAATGCCTTCGTGGTCATCGGTTAAGGCTTCGACTAAAATTGGAATAGCCGGAGAACCCAAGGTTTTTAAGGTTTTGATGGCTTCTAAACGGTTTTGTCGGTTGGTATCGGTTAATTTTTGTAACTGATCAATAACCGTCGTTGTTGTCATCACTTGGGTTTGAGCTTTTCCCGCAAACAATAGCACCATAGATAAACCTAATAATGCTAGTTTTGCGGAATAAAACCCATTAAATTTGGTGTTGGTTTCCATAAAAGTTCCTGGATTTTGTTTATAAATTAAAATCGAAGGCGTTACTAAAAGTGAAATCTAAATCGAAGGTTAACTGAGCAGGTAAAAATCCATCGTTAATCACAACACCCAAAATTTGTCCGTCCAATAATTCCACAATAATATCATTTAAGCCATCGCCATTGAGATCATTTTCTTGGGGTAATAAATCAAACCGATCTCTAAATAATGAGTTCGGATCAATTTGGGTTCCTAATGGCACAGCAATTTTATCTCCTGTAAACTGACTTGTTCCCGCTTCAAATTGTCGAATTTCATCCACATCCCGAACGGTAAAACTTGCTTCCCCCGTGTCAAAAATAAAGGTATCATTCCCTAAACCTCCGATTAAGGTATCAACCCCGGCATCCCCATCCACAACATCATTTCCTAGATCACCAAATAGTATATCTCCATCTTCGTCACCATAAAGAGTATCATTGCCTTGACCGCCATAAATACTATCGGAATTAAATCCTCCTTCTAAGACATCATCCCCGAAATTTCCGAAGATTAAATCATTATTAACTGCGGCAAAAATTCGATCATTATCTTGTCCACCAAAGAGTGTATCAAATCCATTGGATGCTACCAGAGTATCATTCCCTTGATTGCCATTAATTAGCAAATTATCGTTCAGGTTAGAACTTTGTAAATTATCATTTCCTGACAATAATAGTATCCCGTCTGTGACAACAGAAACTTGTCCAGTAAATAGAGCAATATTATCATCTTGGGGACTTCCTAAAAGTGCAAATACACCGGGAATTGTGCTAGGAGTAAGAAAATTAGCCATAGTTAAAACCGTCCTAAATTATTTCTGAACAAACTTTACAGGGTTTTGGTTAGGTTGGCAAACCCCAGAGGATAGAATTATAGATCAATCCCGCTTGAGGATCGAAATTGGGGAGGAAATAGCTGATAGTCGGGATGGGAATAGATTTTATCATAAAAATTTAGATCCATTGCCTGACCTTCTAGCATATTTTGACAGGTTTTTTGTTGAGCATGGAGTCTAAAATAAGATAGATTTTCTGGAACAAAACCTATTTTGAATTGTGCTAATATTCTCCACCATAAATCTAAATCGACTAATTGATTTAATTCGGGGTCAAAACCTGCTATAGTTTTAAATATTGATTTTCTTAATAATACGGTGCTAGGTTCGCCAATTTTATTGATCGGATGTTCCCATAAATTGGGATCTTCTAAAAGTTCTTTTCCCCATTGAATAGATTTTAAATTAGACCAACTTTGGTGTAAATTAGCGAATTGTTGATAAACTGCAATTAATTCTAAATTAATATTTTCTTGCTCAAGAAAAAACATTTCCCTAGGGGAAAAAACTAATCCAATATCGGGATCGGTTTCGGCTAAATTAACCATTTTTTCAATACAATTAGGCATTAAAATATCATCTTGATAGACAAATTTAATATATTTACCCTGGGATTGATTAATACAAAAATTACTATTTTCGGCTAGTCCTAAAGTTTGATGAGTTAAAATATTAATCGGAATAGAAGTTTGGGTTTGAAAAGATTGGGCGATCGCTATGGTATGATCAGAGGAATGATCATCAGAAATAATTAATTCTATTGCCGAATAGGTTTGAGATAAAATACTAGATATCGCTTCAGCAATAAATTTTTCTCCATTATAACTAGGAATACAAACACTAACTAAAGGGAATTGTTGGATTTCTGGATTTAAACCATGATTAAATTTAACCTCACATATCTTTTCAGAAATTTGATGAATAATTAAATTATTTTGACTATTTCTAAATCCTAAAAACCCGGT
The DNA here is from genome assembly GCA_003456035.1 of Planktothrix sp. UBA8402. Lineage (GTDB taxonomy): Bacteria > Cyanobacteriota > Cyanobacteriia > Cyanobacteriales > Microcoleaceae > Planktothrix. Next base: position 58 of record DMPJ01000490.1, on the reverse strand, counting down.
TTCTTGAAGAAAGCAGGTTTTTAATATAACTTCCGTTTCCCAAATTGCTTTTCTAAAA
>DMPJ01000298.1 GCA_003456035.1 Planktothrix sp. UBA8402 | reverse complement strand
CTGCTCCCCCTACCTCCTGCCTCCCCTGCTCCCCCTATTCCCCTACTAGGGAAACTCCCCCCTAGGGGTTCGGTTCTACGAATGTACGAATGAGGCAAATGTCGCTATGGTGAAGATATGACAAACCGCTTATAAATTACGAATTATAAATTACGAATTGCGAATTATAAATCTTTAACTCCTTAACTCGTAATTCGTAATTCTCAATTCGTAATTCGTAATTCTCAAGGGGATGATGATGAACCAAATATTATTACCGACGCTCAGTCAAATTTTGGCGGAAGATGAAACCCATAGATTAGGTTATTCTTATTCGTCTCAATTTCTGTGTCATTCAGAAAATAATTCTAATATTTCTTCCGAAGTTAAACGATATTTAAAAGCCGAGAAAGAATGGTATAGTGGAGTTAAATCTATGAATTTTTTATTAGAAGAACTCCAATCCAATATTAATATATTAGCAGAAAATTCTATTTCAAGTTCCGACCCCTTATTCCATTTAGGATTAATTATTTCCGGGCCAGTTCCGGTTTTAATTCATCCCGATTTAGCGATTCATTTTGCGACTCAAATTTTTACCCATGATCTGTCAAAATTAGGGGATGAATTAGTTTTAAAATTATATCATCCTAAAGCCTTACTTCCAGCATCGGATGAATTTTATAACTCTATGCCTAAAACAGAAGCCTGTCCTTTACATGGGAAAGATCCTCTAGTTAAAGAACAGTTTTGTTTAGTTTTAACGAGTCAGTTTAGTTTGGTTATGGTATTGGGTCAAGATTTAACCGGAAGTCCGGCTTTTCTATTTTCCTTTGATCCTGATATTGTCGAAAAAGCATTATCAATTTTGCGCGATCGCATGGAATTAATTAAATCCACAGCAAACCTTGATTTAAAAATGGAAGTATCCAGACAAAAAGCTAAATTAGAGGAAAGCATTGCCCAGTTTACACCCATTGAACCCAATTATAAAACGGTGATGCAATTTAGTCGTTTATTATTAAATAATTTATCCTTAGAAGTAGAAAAAAAACCAGAAATTGAACCTTTAAAAAATAAGTTAAAAACCGTTGGAATTGCCACCAGAAAAAATTCTAATTTAGATAAAAATAAGAATTCAAAATCTTTTCCTCCCGAGCCAGAAACGACTATTCTGGAAAATGTAATCCAAACAGCAGAAGTCGAATTATTACAAGCGATCGCCCATGAAGTTCGGACACCCTTAGCAACTATTCGCACCTTAACACGGTTACTATTAAAACGGCCAAATTTACCAGCAGAAGTAATTCATAAACGTTTAGAAATGATTGATCAAGAATGTACAACCCAAATTGATCGGTTTAACTTAATTTTCCGGGCTGTTGAGCTAGAAATAGAACAGGGGCGACAAAATAGTCGAGGAAATAGTGATGAGAAATCCCTACCGTTAACGGCAATGTCATTAGGAGATGTATTTCAAAGTAGTCTATCTCAATGGCAAAAACAAGCGACTCAACGTAACCAAACCTTAGAGGTGATTTTGCCGCATAAACTACCGACAGTAATCAGTGATCCGACTATGCTTGATCAAGTCTTAACGGGAGTTATTGATAATTTTACCCGCAGTCTTCCCTGTGGTAGCCATATTCAAGTTGGGGTGAGATTAGCAGGACATCAGTTAAAGTTACAATTAGAATCCAATCCACGAAAAGAAGTTAATTCTCCCTTTGCCGTGTCTCCCCAATCTCCATTAAAATCAATAGGGCCGTTATTAATGTTTCAACCGGAAACGGGAAGTTTAAGCCTAAATATGGCGGTAACAAAAAATCTATTTCATGCCTTGGGCGGGAAACTGGTAATTAAACAGCGATCGCAAGAAAGGAACGTCATGACGATTTATTTACCCTTACAAAATACCTCGGAAACCGAATGAAAAAAAATTGGATAAAACAACATTTTCTATTAGTTAGTGCTTCTGTTCTCGTCCTTGAAGGTTTAATTGCAGGGGTCGCCCTAACTCAACCCGATCGTTATGGAGCCATTGCGACCTCAATATCGGGAGGTTGGGGTTATGGTTACGATTATCCGACTCGAAAAGAAGCCGAACAAAAGGCATTGAAAGAATGTGCTAAATCCGATTGTAAAGTCCAGGTTTGGTTTAAAAATGCCTGTGGTGCAGTTGCTAAGAATCCAGAAGGAATTATCGGCTGGGGTTGGGCGATCACTCCCGAACAAGCCCAAGCTAATGCTCTAATTGAATGTGGTACCGGGACTTGCAAAATTGAAACCTGGGCTTGTACAACCCGACAATCAGTTCAATAGTGTTTATTGGTTCATGTATTAACAACAACTGTGAGAGTATAATGGGGGCATTGCCCACCTAACTAAATTACAAGGAGGGACAATGCCAGCAAAAGATGTTTACCATGATGCGGTTAAAAACGCTCTAATTAAGGATGGTTGGACAATCACAGCCGATCCTTATAAAATTAAATACAAAGATGCTGAATTATTTGCTGATTTGGCGGTAGAAAAACCAATTGTTGCCGAACAAAATGGACGTAAAATTGTTGTCGAAATTAAAAGTTTTTTAAGTCCCTCACCAATGAGAGATTTTGAATTAGCTTTAGGACAATATATTTTATATCGAAATTTAATCAATCTTACTGAACCAGAATATCAGATTTATCTAGCAATTAAGGACAGTATTTACGAAAACTTTTTTAAACGGGAGTCAATTCAAGATATTACTCAAATGAATCAATTATTGTTAATTGTTGTTGATATGGAAAAGGAGGAGATTTTACAATGGCTCAATTAGAAAAATATCGCAATTCTATTAAAAAGGTATTAACAGAATATCACGAATGGGTTTCAGGTTCAGCTAATTTAGATCAAGAAAGTTGTCTGGTTTTTGATGAAATACATGATCAATATTTTTGGCTGTTTATGGGTTGGGAAGGGAAGAAAAAAATTAGAAATATTCAGGTTCATATTCGCATTAAAAATAATAAAATTTATATTGAGGAAGATTGGACAGAGGAAGGTATTGCTAACGAATTATTAACCGAAGGTGTACCGAAAGAAGATATTGTATTAGCTTTTCATGATCCTGAAACTCGTAAATTGACTGAGTTTGCTGTGGTTTAATAGTTTTTATTTATAATGGTAGAATTAGTGACAAAGGAGGACAATGCCAGCAAAAGATATTTACCATGAAGCAGTTAAAAATGCTTTAATTAAAGAGGGTTGGACGATTACAGCCGATCCCTATCCTCTGGAATATGAGGATGTTGAACTTTATCCTGATTTAGCAGTAGAAAAGGTCATTTCAGAAGAACAAAAACAACGTAAAATTATTATTGAGATTAAAAGTTTTATTAGTTCTTCATTAATGAAAGATTTTGAATTAGCTTTAGGACAATATATACTGTATCGTGATTTAATTCAATTAGCTCAAGATGAATACCAAGAAATTTACTTAGCGATTAAAGATGAAATTTATGATACTTTTTTTCAAAGAAAATCAATTAAAGCTGTGGTAAAATTAAATCAAGTTGCTTTACTTGTTATTAATACGGATAAGGAGGAAATAGTACAATGGATAAATTAACTAATTATCGTCAAACTATTAAAAAGATATTAACAGAACATGATTATCTTGCTAATCGTTCATCTAAGAAAAAATATGAAACTTGTTTGGTTTTTGATGAAACTCATGATCATTATTTATGGATGTCTGTAGATTGGGTTAATCAAAAAAGAATTAATAATACTCATGTTCATATTCGCATTAAAAATGAGAAAATTTATATTGAGGAAGATTGG
>DMPJ01000392.1 GCA_003456035.1 Planktothrix sp. UBA8402 | reverse complement strand
GATTTGTTTTAATCCGTGAAATCTATCAAAAACGGCGATCTTGATTTTGCGGAATAGTTACCTGGATTATTGTAGAATATTTAGAAGTCAATTTTAGGGAAATTAATTAACGCCATGACCATTAATTTAAGTAAAGGTGAACGAGTTAGTCTATCTAAAGAAGCACCCGGTCTCAAAAAAGCCGGAGTTGGATTAGGATGGGATACTAACGCTTCCGATACCGGGGCTGCTTTTGACTTAGATGTGTCGGTATTTATGATCGGGAGTAATGGTAAAATTCCTAACGAACAATATTTCATATTTTATAATAACTTAAAATCTCCCGATGGTTCAGTAGAATCTTTAGGAGACGATCGCACCGGAGAAGGAGGCGGTGATGATGAAACAGTTTTTGTTGAGTTAAATACCGTTGATCCTAATATTCAAGAAATCGTCTTTGTTGTCACTATTTACGAAGCCGAAAACAGAAGACAAAATTTCGGACAAGTTCGCAATTCTTACATCCGAATTTATAACAATGAAACCGACGTCGAGATCACTCGCTATGATTTAGAGGAGGATTTTTCCAGAGAAACCGCCATCGAAATCGGTCGCCTCTACCGCAAAGATGGTGAATGGCGATTTCAAGCCGTTGGACAAGGTTATAATTCAGGTTTAGAAACCTTTGTTCAACAGTATACTTAATCAGTTTTAGGGTTAACCGTTAACCAGGTTTTTGTTCACAATTTCAGGAATTGATTAACCATGTCAATTAATATTAAAAAAGGCGAAAGAATCAATTTATCGAAAGAAGCTCCAGGGTTAAAACGAGCCTCCATTGGTTTAGGATGGGATGTCAACGCCAGTGATACCGGAACAGCCTTTGATTTAGATGCTTCTGTATTTATTTTAGCAGAAGATGGTAAAATTCCCGTTGATGAATATTTCGTATTTTATAATAACTTAATATCTCCTGATCAATCCGTTAAACATCTAGGAGATAGTCGCACAGGGGAAGGAAGCGGGGATGATGAAACCATCGTTGTTGATTTAGCAAAAATCAATCCTGACCTTCAAGAATTAATTTTTGTGGTCACTATTCACGATGCTGACCAACGGCGTCAAAACTTCGGACAGGTGAAAAATTCTTATATCAGAATTTATGACGACGACACTCAAACCGAAGTCACAAAATATGATTTAGAAGAAGACTTTTCCAGGGAAACCGCCGTTGAATTTGGCAGATTATATCTCAAAAATGGCGAATGGAGATTTCAAGCCGTCGGACAGGGTTATAATGCGGGTTTACAAAGTTTTGTAGACAAATACGTTTAATTTATTTTTGAGGATTCTAACAATGGCTATTAACTTAAAAAAAGGTCAAAGCATTATTCTCGATAAAAGCGAATATGACCTATCCAAAATGGTCATGGGCTTAGGGTGGGATGTGTCTAAAAAAGGAATATTTGGCGGAATATTTAGCGGATCTGCCGATTTTGATTTAGATGGATTTGCCTTATTATTAGATGAGCGAGGAAAATTAAAAAATCAGCAAGAAGATGTGATTTATTTCGGACATTTAGCCACAAAAAATAATACCGTCGTTCATTCAGGAGACAACCTCACAGGGGAAGGTGCGGGGGATGATGAACGAATTATTATTGATTTTAAAACCCTTCCTAAAACCTATCAACAAATTATTTTAGGAGTGAATATATACCACGCCGAAGACCGCCAACAAAACTTCGAGATGGTTAAAAATGCCTTTGTCCGAGCCATAGATGCTAAGGGTAAAGAAATTGCTCGTTATAGTCTTTCGGGTGAACCCGCTTACTCAGGACAAACTTCTATGTTACTGGGGGAACTCTCTCAAGAAAACGGACAATGGAAATTCAAAGCATTAGGAACACCATTAAAAAGTAATTTAAACGGGGTTATTCGTTCTTTTGTTTAATCAATATTCTCAAAAATTAGGGGCGGAGGATTCGGATATTAAATGATGGTATTCTCATCACTTTAGATCCAAATTCTCCGCCCCCAGAATTGATCAACTTTCAACACTATTTTAATAATATTTGTGTCGAAAATCGTTTTATCTTAGCGTTAGCGGTAGGGAACCATACCATCTAAAGCAACGCGAGGCACCGCGTTAACGGTAGGAGTAACCCAACCCAGGAACTGTGCGGGATCGCCAGCTTTGAGTTGTTTTTCTTGGGGAACAAAACGACGAACCGCATTTTGCCAAACCATTTGGGGGAAGCCCAATTGGTTCCGGTGGTACTCGTTGTAACGAGGGGTTTTCAGGTTAAAGGGAACTTCACCTTGATTGCGTTGAAGTAGTACCCGACGACGTTGGTAGGGAACCGTATCATACCCGAAGTTATCCAGGTATTCATCGCTATCGAGTAACTCATCAATAAAGCCTTTAGGGCCCTTGCTAGCAACCACAATCGACCATGCGATCTTCTCGCGCTCGCTGTAAACATCCCGTCCCAAGACGCGCTGGACAACCAACTCGACGAAACGGTAGTTACTGTTGGTTTGGTAATTGCGACGCAGGAAGGGATCGGAAATCACTAAACCCCGAATAAAATCCCGCACGTTAATTTGACCAAACTTAAGCTGAGACTCTAAGCAAGTTTGAACGTTGCTTTTGAGCATTTGATGTTCACCGAAAATCTGGCGATAAGCAGCCCAAATGATCTCATTCCACTCAGAAGCCGAAGGCAGATTTTCCGTCGTAAACACTCTGGGTTGTTCATCACCCGCTACTTCAAAGCCAGCCACGCGAACATTGCGACTGGTCGGGCCATAGCTTAATAAAGGAAGCGCCACCTTAAATATCTCCTTAATTTTGAAGGTCAACTTTATTTTTTATCTTCTGGTCGATAAAGCCCCGATCGCTCAGGGCTTTAGAGCGACAGGCTTGGCTATAGTACAGATTAGGGGATTTCGGCAACTCATCTGGCGTTTTTCTGAACCGATGCAACAATATGTAACATTTTTTGATGCCGAATACCCGATCCCCATTGTGCTAAATTAAAGATTAAATCCCCTAGGGGGGGATAATTGTCAAGATATATAAATTATGATAATCTACTTAATAAATCTTAAACATCTTGCTCAATATCCTACTAGGTTCTATTTTGACTACCACTCAACCGATTCAGCCCACCTCTGGATTCCTTCAGAGAGTTCTAGCCAAAGTTAAGCTATCTCAGACCGGGCTGGTGTTTTTAGCCTCGGTATTTCTCGTGACTGTCCCGGTGTTTTTCCAAGCCCCCCTAGTCCGACAATGGCCAGAATTTAGCGTGATCCTCACCTTGGGATGGCTAGGAATTAGTTGGAGATTAATCAGACAACCCACCACTTGGGTTTGGGGGGACTTATTATTAGGATTTAGTTGGAGTTGGTTTACGGGTGCAATCTATTGGGGCTGGTTACGCTGGGAACCCCTATTACATTTACCCATAGAAGCTATAGGTGTCCCCTTTGCCATCTGGTGTTTATATCGAGGTTGGGGAAAGGTCGGAAACTGGTTTTATTTGGGTTCCCTATTTGGTACGGCGGTCACGGACGGATATTTTTATATCGCCGGATTAATTCCCAGTTGGCGTCAACTGATGCACGTTGAACCCGCCTTAGCCCTACCAATATTTCAAAACGCCCTGCAAATAGTTACTACCCCCTGGGGGATTAGTTGGGCCGTCGGATGTTGCCTTATTTTTATTTGGAGTTGGTGTTTTTCCGTTACAATCAAAAGAACAACATTGGTGGGCTTTTGGGGGAGCGGTATTAAGTACAATTTTGGTTGATAGTTTATTTTTGGTTGCGGCTTGTTTAGCCTAATTTAACCACAAAGGTACAAAGACACAAAAAATACAAATCTATCGTAAATGTGCGATGATTAGGGACTTTTGATCTTTGTAAAGATTGTTTTTTTACCCTTAATTATAATTATTGATTCGGTTTATGGTTAAATCAAAACGTGATTCTGAGAATAAGGTTAGCTCTGGGGGAAACCGTGTAGTTTATTCGGAGTTTGGGACGGGAACAAATTCAGCGGCTTTAGAGCGTTCTCAAGGTTCTGTTTCTGAGCTACCCCCCAATCAACATAATTTGAAAGTCCAAGCAACTCGTTCAGGACGCAAGGGAAAAACTGTAACGGTAATTAGTGGATTTCAAGTTAAACCGGAAACCTTGGAATTGTTAGTTAAACAGTTAAAAAGTCAATGTGGGGCGGGGGGAACTGTTAAAGAAAATACTATTGAAATTCAAGGTGATCATCGTCCTAAAGTGATGGAAACTTTGATCAAATTAGGATATAAAGCTAAAATTAGTGGGGGATAAATCGTTAAAATATTGATGCTTGAAATTCCAGTTCATGAAACTTTTCAATCGACGATTCAAGGAGAAGGATATTGGGTCGGAACTCCGGTGGATTTTATTCGGTTAGCAGGTTGTCCGGTTCGTTGTCCTTGGTGTGATACGGGTTATGGAGATGGGGGAATGAATTTACCCCGTAAAGTTAGATCTTTTGATTCGTTAATTGCAGAATTGCGATCGCCAAGGGTGGTAATATCAGGGGGAGAACCGTTGATATATGCTCAACTTCCCCAGTTAATTCAAAGTATTGAAGCGACCGTCAGAACTGTTGCTATTGAAACATCGGGTTCTTTTTGGCAAGATATCCCTAATTCTGTTTGGGTAACTTTAAGTCCAAAACATCATGTTAGTCCCAACTATCCTGTAATTCCGTTAATATGGAAACGCGCAAACGAGATTAAACTGGTGATTGAAACTGGATTGGAATTAGAGTTTTATGCTGAATATTTAGAGCTTAATGATCAAATTCCCGTCTTTCTACAACCTGAATGGAACCAACGCGATCGCACTTTACCTTTAGTTTTAGAATTATTAAAAAAATTTCCCCACTATCGGTTATCAGTGCAAATTCATAAATGGTTACAAGTTCCTTAATTTAAAATTAGGTAATGGGTAATAGGTAATGGGTAATNNTTTCTATTTTCCATTTCCCATTTCCCATTTCCCATTCGTAATTCGTAATTCGTAATTCCCTATTCCCCGTTATAACTATGAAACCAGAATTTCGTTCCCACTATCCTCCAGAATGGCTAGAAAAACAAACTATTCCCTATCGCAATATTGTGGGGGTGAATGAACAAGTTTATCGAGAATCCTTAACCTTTAATTATACCATTAAAACCACTTTACACCGTCAACATTTTAATCCGCCGATTTGGAAAGATTGCCATTTTCATGATTTTGAAATCAGCTTAGAATTGCAAGCTGTGAGACATCCTGAAGATTTGTATGGGTTGGATATGGTAGAAATGGAAAATCAATTACAAGTTTGGGCAAAACAGTTACCCGAAATTGTTAATGATCATCCCTTATGTCCCCATGGAACTACGGAGGAAATGTGTCTATATTTTTCTCGAATTCCGGTTGATAGCCATATCCAAATTATGCGGGTGAGTGTATCGGAAACTCCCAACCGAGTTACCACTTTAGAAGTTTATATAGCAGGGAACAGGGAACAGGGAATATGGAACAGGGAANNACCACTTTAGAAGTTTATAAACCCTAAAGATGAAGAATTCAGGAATACTCTGGTTTAACCTTGTAGATGGGGATAACAAACGTTATACCCGGTGATTACAGGTTAAGGTAAATATGGATAAGTCTTTAAGAAAATGGCTTTCGGGAGTTCTCCTCGTTACTCCTGTCCTGTTAACGAGTTGTTCTCTGAATTTGTC
>DMPJ01000064.1 GCA_003456035.1 Planktothrix sp. UBA8402 | reverse complement strand
TCATTAACCTTGATTCAGCTTTTAGAAGATTATGGGCTGAGTGAAAATACAGCTTTAGGTATAGAACTATTATTAGATAGACAGGAAAATCATCTAAGAGAATTAATTAGCCTTCACAACAATCGGGATCAAATTAGTTTATCCCTAGATCGGATTTACATTATCTACTCAGCTTATATAAATTTATTCAAAGCTTATCTGACAGCGATTTACTTAAAACAGCAAAATCTAACTAGACAAAAAAATCGGATTCAAGAAGCTCGTGAAATTAATAATCTTTTATTATCTAAAGCTATTTTATATTTTATTTATCAAGAATGTTTATTTAATCCTCGAAGAATTTTAACGGAGTCAGAGATACAAGAGATTATTAGCTTGTATAAATTATATTGTCAGAGTTATACTGATAATCTCAACAATCATTATAGTTTTTTAACTAAAACTCCTTTAGATAAGTATCAAGATTTTCAGCAAAAAACCAACAATGCTTATCAGCCTATGATTTGGATCAAACATTGAGTTATTGCACAAACACAATAACGATTAACCTTTAACTTGTTTATTATGTTGATTTGATATCATTCAAATAGTTAAAATTGTTTAACAAAAGCGTAAATCTGAGCAGAATTGCTTTCTTGTAACTATCCAATCAAATTTTGTATGATATAATACACATAAAATGTTTAGTAGCAATAACCCCAAAAAACCAGGACATTAACTGTTCACCAGCAGTTCTAATCCCCAGACTTTCCCTGATAGCTATATGAAGCGTAAATGGCTGTATAAATTCTTGTCTCCGAATCGGCAGATTGTCCCATATTTGGTTCTGTTAGGGACTTTGATCCTGACGGCGATCGCCACTTATTATGTAGAATCGACTGCTCGTAACCATGATCGGTTGCGATTTGACTCCTCCATCCAACGGACGGAAAACCTGATTCGAGATCATGTCAAAACCTATATTGCCTTACTCCGGGCCGGAAGTGGGTTATTTGCCAGCCATGATACCGTGGATCAAGATAAATTCCGCGCCTATATGGAACGCTTACAACTGCGTGAGGAATATCCTGGGATTCAAGGAATTGGGTTTACGATTCGGATTCGACCGTCGGAAAAAGATCAATTAATTGCTCGAATCAAAACCGAAGGCATCTATAATTTTACCATCCATCCTGATTATCCTCGATCCGAATATGATGCCATCATCTACCTAGAACCCCTAGATGAACGCAATCAAGCCGCCATTGGTTATGATATGTTTACCGAACCCGTGCGCCGCCGAGCCATGGAACACGCCCGGGATGGGGGGATTCCGGCGGCGTCGGGTCGAGTTCAACTCCGACAAGAAATTGATCCCAAAAAACAAGCGGGTTTTTTAATTTATTTCCCAATTTATCGAGGTAATTTTATTCCGCCAACGGTTACAGAAAGACGGGAGAAATTACTAGGATTTATCTATAGTCCCTTTCGGATGGGTGACTTGATGCAAGGGCTTTTCGGAAGTAATCCAGAGTCTTTTATTGATTTTGAAATTTATGACGGTTTAGCTATCACTCCAACTTCGCTCCTGTACGATTCTAAGTCTACTCATTTATTTGGTTTTAAACCAAAATTTGAGCGACGAAAAATGCTCTCAATTGCTGGACAAACTTGGACGATTATCTATACTTCTCGTCCTGAACTTGATTTTAATTCCCAACGTCTGATTGCTCCTTATATTGCTTTAGCAGGAAGTTTTGTTAGTCTGGTTTTATTTGGATTAATGCGATCGCAAATTCAAGCCCGACGCATTGCTGAAAAAACNNAAACCTCAACCGAATTAAGAAAGTCAGAAAAAGCCCTGCGAGATAGTGAAGCCAGATTTCAGGCTTTTATGGATTATAATCCAGCCGTGGCTTGGATTTGCGATCGCCAAGGTCGAATCTTATATTTGAGTAAAAGTTATGCTCAAACCTTTAAGGTTTCTCAAGAAGCTTTGGAAACCACTATATTTGATATATTTTCCCCAGATTTAGCCTCAAAATTCCTGACTCAGATTTCTATTGTGGCTTCAGAAAACCTAGTTTTAGAATTCATTGAATCCCTACCTCGACGAGATGGCAAAATTGGAGAATTTTTAATCTATCAATTTCCGATTTGGGTGGATGTGGGAGAGCCATTAATTGGAGGTGTAGCCATTGACCGCACCGAAAGTCATCGATCCGAAACATTATTGCGTCGATCAGAAGTACAATATCGAACAATGGTTGAACAATCTCCCCTAAGTATCTTAATCCTATCATTAGATGGTTCGGTTCAGCGTGTGAATCGAGCTTGGGAGGAGCTATGGGGAATTAAAGCAGAAAATATTAATCATTACAATGTCTTAGAAGATCAACAACTAATTGAAAAAGGGATGATTCCCTATATTCAAAAGGGTTTAGCCGGGGAAGCGGTGGCTATTCCTCCGATTTTATATGATCCTCATCAAAGCTTCCCAGGACTGTCGAGTTATGGATATGCTCAACGCTGGGTTGAGGCTTATATTTATCCGGTGCGGGATGAAATTGGTCAAATTCGGGAAGTCGTATTTATCTATGAAGATATCACAGAACGCAAACACGCAGAGGAGGAATTACAAGAGAGTGAATCTCGGTTTAGAACCTTAATTGAAACTACATTTGATGGAATTATTATTCATGAAAATGGCATGATTCTCGATGCTAATCAAGGGGCGGCGATCATGTTTAATTACCCTTTGAGGGAAATGATCGGATCTTCTTTTCTGGATTTTGTCACCCCCGATAGTCAAGATTTGATTTTACAAAATATCAAAAACAACCTAGAAGCCCCCTCGGAAGCAATGGGATTAAAAAAAGATGGTACAATCTTTGATGTAGAAATCATCGGTCGTTCTCAGATTTATAAAGGACGTGAAGTTCAAGTTACAGCCCTGCGTGATATTACTAATCGTAAACAATTAGAAATTCAACTCCGTAGCCGTGCGGAGGAATTAGCAGAAGCCAATCGCCTCAAAGATGAATTTTTAGCCACACTTTCCCATGAATTACGGACTCCTCTGAATGCTATTTTAGGATGGACACAACTGTTAATATCGCGAGATTTAGACAAAGAAACATTTAATCGGGCCACAGAAACAATTAATCGCAATACCCGGGCTTTATCCCAACTAATTGAGGATTTATTAGATGTCTCTCGAATTATTAGTGGAAAACTGAATTTTAGCCCTAATCCGACTGCTTTAATTCCGGTGATTGAAGCCGCAATTGAAACGGTACGCTCGGTGGCGCAGGCGAAAAATATTACGATTGATATTTCCTTTGAGCCTAAGATTGGGATGGTTTTAGGGGATAGCAACCGTTTACAACAAGTGATGTGGAATCTCTTAACAAATGCGATAAAATTTAGCTCGGAAGGGGGACAAATTCAAATTATACTTAATAAGTTTAAAGATCAAAATCAGCTAAATTCCGAAACAGTAATTCAGGAATCTGAAGCGGTGAATTATGCCGAAATTCAAGTCAGTGATACAGGACAAGGAATTAGTCATGACTTTTTACCCTTTGTATTTGAGCGATTCCGTCAAGCCGATGGTTCCATAACGCGTAAACAGGGAGGATTAGGATTAGGATTAACTATTGTCCGCCATTTAGTTGAACTACATGGAGGAACAGTAACGGTCGATAGTCCAGGGCTAGGACGGGGTACAATATTTACTGTAAAATTACCCATAATGACATCAAATATGTTAGCAGAATATCAGCATTTGGAAGGTCTTCTCGATGAAAATGATTTGATGTTTGAGAGTAGTTTAAAATTAAAAGGAGTCAGGGTTTTAGTTGTTGATGATGAAGTCGATGCTTGTGATTTAGTTGCTCAAATTTTAGAAAATTGTGGGTCAGAAGTGGTGACGGTGGCGGGTGCTGAAGAAGCAATAAATATCTTCAAAGCTAAAAGTGCTACATCTCCATTTCATATCTTAGTTAGTGATATTGGACTATCACAGGGAGACGGTTATTCATTGTTACGCGAAATTCGTTTATTACCACCGGAGGAAGGAGGGAAAATTCCCGCTTTAGCACTCACGGGTTACGCCAAAGATGAAGATCGTCAAGCCGCATTTTCCGCAGGGTTTCACGCCCATTTAGCCAAACCAGTAGAAGCCCATGAATTACTATTTACCATCGCCAATTTAATCGGAATTATTGGATAATTAGGGAATTACGAATTACGAATGGGG